>JBGTLS010000054.1:0-21711 GCA_041744015.1 Cryomorpha sp.
GCATTGTGCGGGCATTGCTGATCATAATGGCCAGATAGAACGTAATTCCTGTCAGGGGCAAATACCGCAACTTGCTTACAGCGCGGGCCACCGGTGTAAATACGGGTAGGGTAGAGAGGTAGGTGAGAATAAGCGAGATGATAACGCCAATGAGAATGGCTTTGAGGCAAAGCGCCAGGGAATTACCTACATGAACTACCAGGCCTTCATTGTAAAGTTCGCGAAAGCCTCTAAAAACCTGTTCGGGAGACGGAAACAAATTCCTCTCTCCCATACTGGAAATAAACCAGAAACCCAGGAGTGATACCACCCAGGTGAATGTAATTATAATCCGGCTGTTTTTGCTAACCTGCTCAAATGGCTTGAAAATATCCTTCATCATTTTAAATAAAAAAGGAGGCATTAAACGGACTTGTTTGACGCCTCCTTTTCAAGTTTGATTATTTCAGCAAGGTAATTACCACGCGTCTGTTTTTGGCTCTTCCGCTATTTGTATCGTTGCTGTCAATTGGTTCATCCTGGCCCTTACCAATTACCGATTGGAAGCGCGATTGCGGGATGCCCTTGTTTCTTAAATAAGTTACGACTGCCTGTGCACGTCTCTGTGAAAGATCGTAATTGCCTTCTGCCGTACCGGTGTTGTCCGTGTGGCCTTCGAGAGCTAGTTTTGTGTCTTCAGCCTGAATCAATAAATTATAAATGGTTTCGAGTGTACCTTCTGAAGATACCGATATCTGAGCGCTACCCACATCAAAATTAATGTTCCACTCTCCGGAAGCTATAACTTCATCCGCTTCCTCCGTGTAATCAGCTTTATAAGCCGAACCGGCATCTATATCATGAATGTTTTTAATAAAATACAAGTTAACAGCCTCATCATAAGGAATTATTCGTTTAACAGACTCATTAAAACCAAAGGGATTTAATTCTTTGAGATAATAGGACACCTGATTGTAAACAGCTTTATATCGGTTGGTGCCATCACTAATTCCATAGTACTGCATCACATCGGCATAATTAAAAACGCGCGAACCACCCATGTTATAGTCAACACCATTTTTAGATCCTTTCTGACCCTGAAACATTTTATACCAGTATTCCGGAGTTTCCAATTCATAAGTTTTTGCAACCGCTTCCGATGCTTTTACTCTCCATTGATCGTAGTTTTTCATTTGATTGGAAGCAGTGAATGCTGATTTTAATATATTACTCACAATTTCCGGATTCTTTACCGCCCATTCTTTCACCGCGATGACCGTAGTAGCCATTTGATTATTGAATTCCTTTGTAGAAACAATATCGGTGAAACCGCTCAATTCATCAAAAACCATTTTATCTCCGGGAGTCCACGTGGCGCAACCATCAATTTTTTTATTGATGATTTGACCGGTCAACTTTCCGTTTTTCACTTCTTTCAATGGAACCGTCCAACCTGTTTTTTGCGACTTTATTAATTCTTCGGCCGATTTGATGTAATCATCATCCTGAGAAGGGTAGAAGTTTACAGCTTCAGCATCATAGGTTGTTACATCGGGATTCACTTTTAATCCATTGGCAAAAGCGTAATTTAAGGTTGTTACCCAGTCTCCATCACCCAAAACAGTTGAGATCAAAGCACCTTTCATACTTTTAGGATCAACTTTCCAGCTTGGAGGCCCGATAAGTTTATCCTCACCATAACTTAAACCCACTGCGCCCACGACCTGCACATGGTATTTATCCTGGCCAAATTTATCGTTCAGGGCCTGCTGCATCGTACTGATGTAAAAGGGAGCGCCATCTCCCATCATCATAATAGCAAAGGCACTTTTGTCTGAATCGGGAAATTCTTCACCACGGTCGAATTCCTCCACAAACTGCATTTGCATGTTCCTCAATTCCGATAACCAGTCCTGACGAATGATTTCGAGATTTACACCGTTTTGCTCCATTAAAGAACCCTTGGTGGTTTTTGGGCCTCCGTTGGCAACAATAATCCCGGATTGTGCATTCCAGGCATAAGCTGCGATTCTTACTACAGGTTTTTTGCTTACGATATCCGAAACGTTTTTGGAGGGCAGTTCCATCATCTCTACAGCTGACATATTATTGACATCCACATTGTCGATATTCAACTGATCCAGTTGCTTGGCTTCTCCGACCCGCAGTCCAGGTGAATAATAATAAACGGCAGATAAAATTCCTCCTAAAACAACTATAACAATTAGCAGTTCTGAGAGGGTTGTCAGTTTTGAGGTGCGTAAAATTTTTCCCATTTTTAATTTTAATTATTAGTCAAACATGTTACCAAAACCACCACTGGACTGTTTATCTTCCTGCGAGAGTTTATAATTTGGATTCGTATATTTTTTTGATTCAGGTATGTAATCCTTTCCCGTTTTGATTTTATCAGCAAGGGTATCAAGTCGGGCATACAACTCATCACTATCCACGTCGTATTTGGAAGTTAGTGCATCAATATCCGATAGATTTTCCTGTGTTTGGGCAATATCAATCGCAATTGTTTCGGTAACAACGTCAAGGGCATATTCCAACTCCCAATCCTTTGTAAACAACATGGCCGATTTGGCGCCATCCGTGGCCGCCCGGGCGGTTTTTGCAAAGGCATATTCCTTTTCAAGCATTCTGATAGTAACCTCGAAATCGGATATCTTGATGTCAATAGCTGTACCGGCCAGTGTTAATTTTCGGTCCAGTTTACCCATAATATTGGCCCGGCTACCATACTTTTGAACAAAATTCTTGCTCTGTTCCAGTTGGTGAGTGACTCTTTGAGAGTCAGATAATCTCTTGGCCAATGCGCTGTGCAATTCAACATATTCATCGGTATCCTTGCCGGCACTTCCTTTTTCAGCTACAATTCTTTCCATGTCCGTTCTGATCTTCTGCGCTTGTTGTTGCAACATCACCAATTGGTCCTGAAAATCTTTTGCTTCCTTTTCTGACTTGAAAGATTCGGCTTCCATCGTATTCTTCAAGGCTTTAATTTTGGCTTTGGAATCCTTGAATACTTTTCTATTCTTCAACATCTTAAGTTTCTGTTCCTGGAGTTCACCAAAAGGATCGTGCTTAATCAATGATTTATGGATAGTACGCGTCATTCTCCTCAGACCTTTAAAAATTAAAGGCAGCATCATTACAAAAGCGATTAAAAAAACCGCAACACCGGCCAATGCGATGACTTGTCCCAAAGCCCTGAACAGGGGAGGAAGTATGTAAATCCAGGCCGCATAACCCAAACCGGCAAATAAGGCAATTTTAAGCATCGCGTTAAGACCTTTTTCTCCACTTCGCCAGTTTTTCGGATTTAAGGAAATTTCTCCCTTTTCATCATCGAAGTGTTTTAGAATGGGCAGGTCTAAAACATGGCTTTTTGATTCTTTGCGATCCATTGACATCATTATATGTGGTTTTTAATTCCTTCAACAACCGAAGTTATTGTTTCAAGGATCTTCGTTCTTGCCGTATCATTGGCAATTATTTTCTGATCAATATCAGCTATATCCGTTATCATGTTTGCATCTATAGAATGAAGTTCGTTTTTCTTTTCGCTGATTTGATTTTGAATCTCCAGCAGTTTTTTTTCCAAAGCAGAAATCTCAGCAGTCAGGTTGGATTTTTTTGTGCGTTGAGTATCCTGAATCTGCTTTTTTTTGGCGTTCCCCTGTATTTCGTAGTGCCTGTGCACCTTTTCTATTTCCTGTATATAAAAATCGGCCTGGGTTAGAAGTGCGGATTTTGTAACTTTCGGTTCCACTCCGCGTGCCATGGTCAGGGCCATTTTGTAAATCTGGGGACTATCTACATCTACGGACTTAACCGCTTTAAAAAACTCATAGAAATCGTATCCGGGTTGATTTAACGAGTCAAAACCCGCTTCATACATTTCTATAATAGATCCCAACACACTATCATCGACTGAAATTTTCCTCCTTTCTTCAGGGAATTTTGTTGATGTATTTGTATTTCCAGGAAAAGCGTTCGTTGAAGGTGTCGTATTGTTTTCAACTTTCTCAGTTGTATTTCCTTTAGCAGCGTCTTTTTCATGAATGAAAAGACCTTTCCAGTTAAATTTTTCTTTGGCCATTAAAATATTTTAAGAGTGTTTTCCTGGTGGTTAATTTATATGATTTCCAGTGACATTTGTATACTATTGGGACATCGTTTCATCTAACAGGCTAATGGGCGTTCTTCTCATTCAAGTCATTTTTCAGATATGGTCCCTCAATTGCACAAGGCATGTTTACAGTCAGGCCAAAATATACCTTTTGCAGCAAATACACAATAAAAGATGATAATTAATGAGGGTTCTTATGTGTATGGAATTCATCGTTTTTCGCTTATTCAAAAAATTAGAAAAATTATAGCATCAAATAATTTATAAAATTCACGTGCAGAAAAGTGCTGTGAGCGATTATTTGGTCTATTCATCCTCGTCAAACAGGACAATTTCCTTTACTGTTTTTAAAACTTCGGGAATGTCTTCTTCTGTAAGTGTTTTGAGAAGATCTGCGGTAACAGGGGTAATAGCAACGATGCGGTTTGCCTGAAGCTCTATGATCTTTTCAAAAAGGTTTCGCATGGTTCGTGCATTTCCAAAAGCTTTATGGCGTTTTTCGTACACTCTTTCCAGAATTTCCCGCAATTTTTCTTCTGCATCTTCGGTGAGGAAAAAATCTCCTTTTGTGACATAAAGTTTAAAAATTTTCAGGAGCGCTTCCACACCATAATGATCAAATTCGAAATAGCGGTTAAACCGGGATTGCAAACCTGGATTGGACCGAATAAATTCTTCCATGAGATTCGGATATCCGGCTACGACCACAACGAAATTACTGCGTTCATCTTCCATGCGTTTGAGCAGTATTTCAATTGCTTCTCTTCCAAAATCATTCAAACTATTTCCGGTTAGGGAATAGGCCTCATCAATAAATAAAATTCCTCCCAGGGCTGATTTTATGATTTCGTCCGTTTTGATTGCTGTTTGACCTACATATCCGGCAACCATCCCCGCACGGTCAGTTTCTACCAAATGGCCTTTTTCCAGATAACCCAGGTGTTTGTATATTCTTCCCAGCATGCGGGCAACAGTGGTCTTTCCCGTACCGGGCGGCCCCATAAAAACAGCGTGTAATGAATTGTTGCTGGTTTTTAGCCCTTGTTCCACCCTTAGTTTCTGCACCTTTAAGAAGTTGCTCAGATGTTTTACATTCTCCTTGATAGATTCCAGGCCTATAAGCTCATGCAATTCATTGAGTACAATTTCCAGCGTATCGTCATCAGGTACTTCATTATACCGTGCTTTATCAATGGTGATTTTTGGGTTATTTACTTTGGTCGTAATTTGTTTTAGCAATTCCTTTTCTTCCTCGCTCACCAGGTCATCAGCCTTCACAATCAAGGTTGCAATGTGGGTGATAAAAGATGAAATTGCAGCGAATTGTTCACTGTTGATTTTTTTAAGTATAGCCGGAAGTATGAAGAAATTTTTCATTTCATCCACCGGTTGGAAAAATGAAGTTTCACGGATGAGTTTAATATTCTTATCGAAGCGTTCCGATAAGGTTATGGCGTTCATCTTTACCAGATCGTATGCTTCGCTGAGATCCTTTCCCAATAACCTTTCGTAAAGAAAGACCAGGATAAACTTTGCTCTGACCGGAATTTCCTTCTGATCATTGTACAGGCCGGCAAAACTATTGAAAACGGCAATCAGATCGCGAAGCAAAATATGTTCGGCTTTGTAAATAAAGGAGGTAAAATCCGGATTAACGGCGGCGGTTACCGCGTTGGAAAATACCTTGTCGGCATTCAAATTCATGCAGGCTATGGAAGCCTTATTGCCTTCTTTTTTAAGAATGTGTATATATTCTGAAGAAATTTCCAGGCAAATGGGATCTTCTTTTTTCATCAACTAATTTCGAAGGATTTAATAGTTAAGACGTTTCTGAGCTGAGATAAAAAAAGTGGAGTTGGCCCGGATGAATCCGGTATGTTTAAAGCGTGAACAAACATCAAACAATTCCGGGATGAAGATCACATTATTTGCGAAGATATTCCAAAAATTCCACAAGAAATCTTTTGATAAAATGGGTGGGGCCTCAAGCGGCTTTTGATAGCCACCAATTACACGAATGCACACGAACTAAAGCAGGCCTGCCCGCGTCGAAGGAATGTTTTTTTATCTGTGCTTTTATCTGTGCGATACCCGCCTGTCCAGTCTTGTCAGGCCTGAAGTTGGGAAGTGTGCATAATGCACACGTTTAAATGTTTCAGAAAAAAATTGTATAAATCTAAGCCCCAACACAAACGAATCCTGCCCAATATTGACGGTCCCTGAAAGGATAATCATTGTTGAATGATTCGATGTCATTTTTAAGTTCCATTAAAACGCGTCTGGTTCGCATTTCACTGTTGCTGAGTGTGTCATGTATTTGTAGTAAAACATCTTGTATTTTCGATTTTGTAGCGCCTCGCAACCAGGCTTGCGCTTTTACAAGTGATCGTCCGGGGTCAAACCTGTTGATGAGCAATTCCCTGCCGAATTGTTGCATCAGCAGAAATGTTGCAGTATCACTCACGGGCCACAGCGCTGCAATAACGGTTTTTGCACCTGCTATCAGAAAAGCTGCAGGGAAACCGATCGCTTCATCAGGTGTTTTCCAATTTTCTGAAGATGCTGAATTACAAGCGGAAAGTATGACAAGTTCAATTCCCTGTAATTTTAATGAAGGTCTGAGAAGATTCTCTACAGGTAGCTGTTCATCACCTTCCAGATAAAGAACGGATCTTAATGGAGAGAACGCAGCGAATTTGCCATGGCAGGAAAAGAGAACATGGGTTGCGTTACTGATCCCTGCTTCTAAGGCTGAGAGCGTGGGCTGATCAGTGAAGTCCTTCACCGTGGCTCCAACTTCACGGAATGAATGATTAAAGAAAAGCGTTTCAGCCCTCGAGAATTTGAGCGGGGGAAGGCCATTTGAATTCGTATCTCCAATGGTAACCAGGCTTTTTATTGCATGATCATTTTTTTTCTCCTGAGTTAATGAAACTTGAAGGGCTCTGGCTGAAGGCAGTATGTGAATACTCAAACCGGCTGGAACTGTGGCCACCTGTAGAGGCAGCATACCAATATCGCCTATGCCGATTATTCCGATAGTTTCTTTTTGATTCCTGTTACACCATGAGATTAAAGGAGGAATAAGATGTTCGTCCAGGATTTTTTGAATATTCTCAAGAGACACTTCCAATTCACTTTGGTGGCCTGTCAAATTTTTCATATATCCGTTTTTTGCATAAAGCAATTTCTGAAGTTGGCCTCTATCCAGATTGGGTATATTTAAAATTTCAACCGTCCCGTTGACAATTAGTGCCACTGAACCCCATGTGGACGTCAATAAATAAACCAGGGGAAATCCGGCCTTTTCCGCTATTCCTTTTATCTGGTTGTAAGTAGGGTGCATTGACAATATTCCTTCACTTCTCATGGAGTTCAACATTGTATTCATTTCAGCCTTCAAATCCTGAAGGCGACCCCTTATTATGGAAAGATCCTGAATTCGTTTGGCTTCAACTCCTTGCGGATCGGCCGTTAGTCGAATTTTTGTTGCGTCTCCAAGCGGTATATTAAATAAGTTCTGCAATTGCCTTCCAAGTCCTGATACTCCCTCATTGGCGAGTTTCTCCTCCTGTCGTTCAAATTCCAGAATATCTGCCTGGATTTCATCAATCTTGCTTTTGATCTCCGGGGGAAGAGAGGAGACGCGAATTAATGAAATATCAATGGCATCGTCCATCCAACGGGCGCGGCCGATTTCAGCGAGTTCAATTGCTTCTTCTCCCAGGTTTAGTTGTGAAGCCGCAAAGGCGGCGAAGTGTAATGCGCGTGTAAAGCTTTCAAGTTCATTTGTTCTGGATATATCAGTAGGGGCATTGTCCGCGAGACTTAATCCTATTTCCGAGGCTTTTTTGTTTGCCTTCAGAGATCCTTCCCAATCTGCCACCTGGTGGCACACTCTTCCAAGTTCCCGAAATAATATCATCCTCAGACGCGGATCGCTCATTTCGGGAATAACAGCGATGGCATCAATAAAAGAATTTTTTGACTCATTAATGAAATCCAGTTTGCCATCTTCAATACCAACTCTTCCCAATAACAATGCATATCCTCCCTGCCAGTCTGCCCATAGGAAAGGTTGCTGGTCTTTATCTATTCGTTGAACATTGCTTCTGTGCTTTTCTATTTCGGCTAAAATATCCCTTCGGTTACTGGCAATTTTATCGATCGTATCCAAACTACATTGAAGTGCAGACAAACTCTCTGCTGCAACTGCCCATCCGGCCTTCTCCTGCAAGCCTCCGGTCGCCTCCAGTGTTTCTGCTTCCTCAATGGCTCCATTTGCAAGCGCACGTGCGTGAGCAACAGAATCTGCACCCGCCCATTCAGGCAGCACAGATGCAAGGGCTCGGAGAGCTCTTGCCCTTCCTATTGGATCACTTTCAGCAGGTCTATATTCCAGTGCCTGCATGAAGTATTCACAGGCCTTGTTTACATAAATGGAGCGCATCTGCGGTTCATCCAATTGTTGCTGAAATAAAACTCCGATATTGAACAGTATTCGTCCATACATACCCGGTTTAAAATTTTCACCCAGGACTTCTTGCGAAGAATTATCAAGAACCATTTTTAACAAGTTAATTGCTTTATCCATGTTACTAAACCTGTCGCCAAGTTTGGCATTCGCTAACAGCCGGGAATAATTTGTACGATTTGAGTTTGCAACTTCTCTCAATCCACTGATTTCACATTTTTCTATTAATGCGTTATAAAGTGTTTCAGCACGCTCGAAATCGCTACTGTTGCCAGTGTGCTTGTATTGATTTGCATAACAGTTGGCTATTCCCGATCCACCGAAAATGATCCATTCCATATGATTTTCCTGATATGCAATTTTTTGTGCCTCTGTATAGTAACTTCTGGCAGCCTCCATTGAATAATTTATCTCGAAGGCTTTGCTTTCAAGATAAAAACTTCCAATTTTTAACATCAGATTGAATCTGTCGAATATCTGGCTTGCTGGAAGCTCATTTAATAGTTGCCTGGCTTCGTCAATATCTGATATTGAGGCAGCGTGCGGCGCAACAGAATCAAACCGGGCTATTCGTTCAGCAAAATCTTTCATTTAATACTCAATTAAATCGTGAGGGGAGTCGATTCGGGAAAATACAATAACATCCTGGTCATTGTTTTTCAATATTTTTCGATCGGATCTGAAGTCATTTCCGAACAGTTTTCGTTTGACACCACATATCCTGATTAAAGGTGAAACGTTTTCTCCTATTATTTTTGCACCAAAACTCCCTGTAAATCCAAGACTTTTGGTAAACTTACCCTTTCCAATTGCTTCAGTTGCCGGAACCGACACATCTAATTGTAAACTTGCTGTGGCACTACTGCTACCAGCAACCAAAATGGTTGCATTGGCTGATGAGATGATTTCAGTTACGATTACGCGATCCCGCTGCCAACTATCTTTTTTAAATTTTTGAATAATCTCGTTACCCAGTTGATCGGTGCTCTCAAACTGTTTCAGCGTATGGTCGCCCATCCTTAGAAATACCGCTCCTTCGCGATTGAATTTAATGTCCATTTTGGCCCCAATGCCTTTAATTTTAGATTCAATATTGGGATTAAATTCAACCTCAACCCCATTTTTTGAGGTATATTCTAAGTTAGCTTCTCCACGGCTTTCTCTCTCTTTGGGTTTGGAGATACCCAGGTTATCCAGGGTATCTGTTCGTTTGAAAACACCATTTTCCAGAATGCCGACATCACCGAGTTGCACATCCGTATTAATTGGCCATGTAATCAAAAAATCAAGGTGTTTACTGATTTCATTGGCGTAAGTATTTATAAAAGTTGCCATACGATGTTTGAATTGAGGTTTTTAAAATAGAGACCTATGCAGGTTTTTTTGGGTTGTTCGGAATTGTCCTACTATAGACGCATACACCGAATTTAACCAGATATTGCATTTCGACTAATTGATTACACCATTATCTAAGACCAGTACGTCCCACTCGAATGTAATCGTCTGGGTATCCAATTAATACTACAAGGTAAAAACTTGCTGCAGATTTCCCAGTGAGATCATCCTTTTATTTTTGTGATAGTACAAATCATGTAATTACGCGAGGTTTTCCTCATGTTTCTCTCCTTACTGACCACAGGAATAGTTGGTCCATTCAATTCCTTCATCTCTGAAATAATGATTCCCTTCTGGAAGGAAAAAATGGATTTGAATCGCGAATGGTTTTATGGATGATTATAAATAATATGCGAGGAGGTGTAGGCCGAATGCGGAATTGGATAGCGAGGACTGCCTGTTCGGCAGTATGGAATGGCAGGAATGAACATGCCTGCCTTCCACCTTCAAGCAGAAATGTTTTTTAGAGAGAAGAGTAGAGAATGTTATTTGTTTATCCTTGAACGTCTTGCACGCCCTGAAAGAGCAAAATTCCTTCTGACCGGCGCTATAGTTCGGCCGGGAACCCCGGTTTACGGTACTTTATGGAGATGGTATAGAAACCATGCGCCTTATAAACCGTAGAAAGTAGCAATGGCTGTGAACTTCCATCATTATAAACGGACATGCGTTCGGGTCATGTGCTTGTTGGCCTGTGGCTTCGTGGCGCTTCTTCTTTTTGCGGAAGCAGCCGGCGCTCAGAATTGTTCGCCGGAAGTACCTGTGATCAACGTAAATCTAAGCGCGGCTCCGGATGCGGTCTTTTTAAGCCCTTCTGTGGTACGCGCAGGGAATTGCTGTGGTACAACAGCGCCCGACAGGTGCATCGCGTTCGAGATCACTTTGCACGAAAGTGCCGAAGGGATCATCTTTGATATCTGCGGCGGTGCAGTTCCACCGGGCGCATTGTTTTACCAGATCAACTGCGGACCAGCTATTGCCGTAGGCGCTATGATATGCCTGAGCGGCGCCGGACCTCACTACCTCACTTTTTGTAAACCGGGTAACAACCAAAATCAATATTGTATTACCTCTGTTCCAGCCCCGACTGCGGGACCGGATACCCTCGCGAGCGAAGGATGTTCGGCTGTGCTGACGTCAAGTGGTTACAACCCTGCCACCATCGTCTGGACCTCGGTATCACCAGGTCCGCAAGGCAGTCTCGACAATATGCTGAGCTGTACCAACTGCGAAAATCCTGTGGTGACAGCTTCACAGGATGACCTTGATTTTGCTGACTTTATGGTGTGTGGAATGCCGCTCGGTGGATGCAATCCGGCATTGGTATGCGATACGGTACGGGTCTATTTCGCCTCAACACTGGCAGTAACAATCGAACCAGATCCACCAGCTATCTGTGATGGCGATGTGAATGTATTGGTTACAGCCATCGGTGCGGGGGGATATCCGCCCTATATCTACTTGTGGAGCACCGGTGCGACTGGTAATTCCATCGTCATCACGGCACCCGGGACTTACAGCGTGCAGGTGAGCGATATCAGTGGTTGCCCACCGGCTGACTATCAATTTGAAGTGAATCAATACAACCAACCCGTGGGTTCGAACGCCGGTCCCGATCAATTGGTTTGTTCGCTGGCCGATCCCATTCAACTCAATGGCAGTTTCTTTGGCACCGATTCAGCGCAATGGGTCGGGGGAGGTGGAACCTTTTTGCCAAATGACTATGATCCCCAGGCCACCTATATTCCATCTCCGGAAGAAATTGCTGTCGGTGAGGTTGTTCTCACCCTGGGCGTTTTACCGGGTGGCGACTGTCCGGGCACCACCGATGAAGTGGTTATTTCTATCGCGCCTTTCAGCGGTATTTTGTCGACAGATCTGCAAAACGGCTCCTGTTTTGGTCTGGACGATGGTCATATCATCATTCAGATTGCCGGCACCGATGGGCCCTATACCGTCGTATGGGACCAGCCCGGTATGGAGGGTTTTGATATTTCGGGTTTACCTCCGGGCACATACAGCGCCACACTTTTTAACAACCTCGGCTGCCCGGAAGGATTTGCGGTGGAGCTCACTGAACCGCTGCCTTTGCAAGCCACCCTTTCGGGAATGAGTGATCCGCTTTGTTATGCATCTCAGGATGGGACAGCCAGTATTGAGATATCAGGTGGTACAACTCCCTACGAAGTGATCTGGTCGGCCCAACCGGACTTTTCAGAAACGGCGATTCAGAATCTGCCTGCAGGGGATCATTTGGTGTCAGTCCTTGACGCAAATGGCTGCACATTCGAAATTTCCTTTTCGCTCAGCGCTCCTCCGGAATTGTTGATTACAGTGGAAGATGGCATCGTGCTTTGCATTGGTAACGAACTGGAATTGCAGGCCACGGCCTCCGGGGGCACGGGCAACCTGGCATATATCTGGAGCCACGGTCCCAACAATGGTTCCACGTATCTGGTATATCCGGAGGCGGATACGACATTCCATGTATTTGCCACCGATATCAACGGTTGCACAAGTGCCATGGCTGAAATTGATGTGGTCGTCATGTCCATGTCTCCAGACTTGCTGTGGCTTTCGCCAGATACGGGGATCTGTTCGGGCGGATCTGTATCCCTGGAGGCTGTGTATGAAGGCCCCCATCCACCTTATACCTATACCTGGGAGCCTACACTCCCCAATGGTCCTGGTCCCCATGCCGTGCAGCCTGAGACCTCCACGACATACCATGTTACTGTGCGTGATATTTGTGGCAACGAGGTTCAGGGGCAGGTAGAAATTGACATTTTTCCCTTTCCCGAAATCCATCTCGAAGACCTGTTGCTCACCGATTGTCATCCGGCTTCCTTTGTTCTTTTTGACACGATTAATACCACTTCGGGTTTTAGTCACCTTTGGATGGTAGACGGGTTGGCTTCCCTTTCGGGAAATCCGGCCACGTTTCAGGCTCCGGCCCCCGGCTCATATGAAGTCCGGTTGCAGGTAGCATCTGAAGAGGGATGTACCACAACTTCTGAAGACCTCTTGTTTATCGAGGTTTATCCATCTCCTGATGCCAATTTTGTCATTCTGCCCCAGGTGGGATACATCGACGAACCCAATTTTACTTTCATCAATCAGACTCAAGGCAGCCTGAGCGAGATGAGCTGGCATGTGGAAAGTTTCTCTTTCTTCAACAGCGACACGGTCTTATACACTTTTGCCGATACAGGCACATATGCCATTCAATTGAATGTGGTAAATGATTTTGGTTGTACTGACAGCCTGATAAAATACGCGACCGTGAAACCGGTGTACAACATTATTATCCCAAATGCCTTCACACCGGGAGGTAGTTCCGGGGGAGGATACTACGATCCGGCGGGTACATCCAACTCCATCTTCTATCCATTTGCCGATTATGTGGTGGATATGCGCATGAATATTTTCAACCGCTGGGGAGAACTCATTTTCGAAAGCAACGAATTCAGATACGGTTGGGATGGTACCTATCGCGACAAGCCCTGTCCGCAGGATGTATATGTGTATAAAATTGATTTTAAATTCAGTGACGGAGTGCTTGTAACCCGTGTTGGCGATCTAACCCTTTTCAGATAACTTGAGCAACAAGACCCCGATAGGACTTTTTCTGGTTTTCGCGGCGCTTTTTGCGGCAGGGGTCTTAGGTGCCCAGGATATGCAGTTTTCGCAGGCATACAGCAATCCCGTGCACCTCAATCCGGCCATGGCAGGTACCAACGAACGAAACCGGGTGGTGCTGAATTACCGCAACCAATGGCCTGCTTTGCAGCATCCCTTTACTTCTTTTTCGGCCGGAAGCGACCATCATTTGCGGAAGCTCAATGGTGGTATTGGTGTGAATGTGCACCGCGACATTGCCGGGGCCAGTCGTTTGAGCAATACGCTGGTCACCGTATCGTATGGTCAGCAGGTCAGGCTTACGCGAAAAGCGACCCTGGCTGTAGGATTGAAAGCAGGACTGGGGCAGCGTTCCTTCGACAGCGGCGGACTCTTATTCGCCGATCAGGTAATCCGGGAAAGCGCCAGCAGCCTGTCACAGCAATTCCTTGTGCCCAATCACAATTACGGACAGTTGTCGGCAGGGGTGTTATACTTCCGTAAAAAGTCGTGGATCGGCGTATCGTCCCACAATCTCAACCAGCCCAATCAGTCGCTGATGGCCGGATATTCTCAGATACCCTTGAGCTATTCTGTTCACGGGGGTGCCGAGGTGCCGGTCGCCGCGTTTGAAGATTCTTACGGAGCCAAAAAGCTCAGGGTGGCGTTTAACTACAAATCGCAGGGTGATTGGGATCAGCTTGATGTTGGTGGTTTTTTTACGATGTCCAGATTCAACTTTGGACTTTGGTACAGGGGTTTGCCGACTAAGGCGTACAAGCCCGGATATGCCAACCACGAAGCCATCGTGGCGATGGTGGGAATGGAAGCAACGAAGCATTGGTTGGTGGGCTACAGTTACGACATTACCATCAGTCGTTTGGCAGGCCATTCCGGGGGTGCGCATGAAATCGCGCTGGTATACGAGTACGGATCGAAAAAGAAGAAAAAGCGCAGGGTGGTGCCTTGCGCCAAATTCTGATGTGGTTGTCAGAGAGTTTTTAACCACTGATTTGCGCACCTGCCCCAAGGGGTTTTTTAACCACAGATTTTCACAGACTCACACAGCTTTTTGCACAGATTTATCTGTGATATCTATGCTCCTGAAAATACAGGCAGGCAACGCAGAGGTAAAAGAAATTTTTTTCTGATTTATATCTTTTAAACTTAGCCACCCTTTGGGCCCTTGGCGTTTGCCTGGCGACTTGGTGTGAAAAAGCGCCGATGGCGCTAAAATCCTCTCGCCAAGACGCAAAGTACCGCGGAGGACGCAAAGCAGAGGTACAAGCAGTTTTTTCCTGATTTAGCTTTTCAACTTACCCCACCCTTTGCGCTCCTGGCGCTTTCTTTGCGCCTTTGCGTGAAAAAAGCGCCGACGGCGCTAATTCCTTTCGCAATTTAGAGAGCGCAGCGAACGTTCTCACGCAGCGCAGCAAGTAAAGGCATTTGCTTTGCCGGCAGGCGAGCGACAGCGGGTAGGCGTGTATTCTGTGTTTCGATTAGAGGTCCGGAAGATTTTGACTTCAGGTTGCGTTGGAATTCGGATAATTATGCCTAACTTCATCTTTCTAACCAATCCATCATGAAAAACCAATCACTTCAATCCGGAAATTTCTTTAATCTAAAACTGGCTTCTCTCGCCGTTGGAATTTTTCTTTTCTGTGGTCATACCGAAGCCCAGCCATGCAATGTGTCGGGCGGTATCGTTGCCACGAGCAGCAATACAATTAATTTATGTTTGAATGACGGCAGCAGCCACGTTGTTCAGCTTACAGTGGCGGGCAATGCGGGCATCGGGCGATTTGGTTTGGCGGAAGCCCATACCGGCAAGGTCGTGGCGGTGAATACCACCGGACTTTTTGATATGACCGCATACAAGGCGGGAAATTATCAGGCCGGATACGTATCCGTTGACGAACTCTCCACGCTTTCAGGGGTGACCCATATCAATCAATTGATGGGGTGTTACGCGCTGAGCAATGTCATTCCCATCAGCAGCATTTTTGTTCACGGTGGTAGTATATCGGCCCTTGGGTCTACCTATATTTCCGGTGGTCCGATGGAATTTGAAGTGACGGGTGCCTCGGGCCCCAACAAGCGCTGGGCCTTGCTCAATGAACAAGGGAGTGAGATTCTGACGGTGCAAACGGAAGGGATTTTTAATTTCGACAATTACCCGGATGGAACATATCGCGTGGCGCATGGGGCTTTCGGACCGGGGATGAATATGAATAGCATCGACCCTCAAAATCTGGAAGGCTGCATCGACGCCTCGAATTTGGTTACGGTTATGAAGAGCCAGTCCACATCCGTCGTTGAAGTGGTAAATCCGGCGACTGGGCGAATTTGGATGGACCGGAATTTGGGGGCCAGCCAGGTGGCGACCTCACCATCGGATTCTGCTTCTTATGGGGATTTGTATCAGTGGGGAAGAGGGGATGACGGTCATGAAAAGAGAAATTCACCAACAACAAACACGCTGAGCAACAGCGACCATCCCGGACATGGCCATTTTATCCTGGTGCCTGATTCACCTTTTGACTGGCGAAGCAGCCACAACAATAACCTCTGGGTGGGTGCCGATGGCATCAACAATCCATGCCCCGATGGATTCAGGATTCCCACCGCCGCCGAGTGGGAAGAAGAGCGGCTGGGTTGGGGCTTCAACAATGCTACGACGACCTTCTTATCTCCTCTAAACCTCCCTGCAGCAGGTAGCCGCAACTACTACACGGGCGAATCCGAAACGATGGGTATCATTGGCAACTACTGGAGCACTTCGGTTTCAGGCGTTCTGGCCCGCAACTTCTCCTTTTTCAACATCTATATCCATGTGGGTTCGGGCCTCCGCGCAAGCGGGATGTCTGTGCGGTGCATTAAAGATTGATCTCATTCCGGTCTTCGGAGACCAGCTAATCAACAATAAGCAACCTATGCCTTCTTTTCAACTCGAATGTGAGGTGGTTGCAAGGGGCTTATTCTTTCACCAAATACCCCCATTCCAGAAATTTGAAATTCGCGTCGGGTTGGCGGACCTCGGCGGGCGAAATGGGTGTGGTGATCTGATAAATTCCCACGATGGGGTATTCGCCGCGGAAGTTTGTACCGGCGTTTTTGGCAACGAGCAATACATGATCGAACAGCGAAGCGGATGCGCCATTCAGAATTTCAGCTTACGACTTACGCCTTACTTCTTACGCCCTGTATTGACTTCACGCTTCTTCTTCCTGAATTCCCAGATCCACCAGGGCTTTGCCTTTGATGCACCAGCTTGCGCCAAAAAGCATCAGGAGGATCACTTCCGCCCAAAAGACAAGGTGGGTGAACGTTTTTTGGAAATTAAATACAAAATATAAAATTCCGGTAATAACCAATACCACCCACATGCCATAACCACAGAGTCGGTATATGATGTTGCGGGTGTACTTGTCGCTCGAGTAAGGTTTGTGGCCCCGTGTAAAGTGAAAGGCAGAGAGATAGCCCATGGCGATGAAAAATGCCGCTGCACTGCCAAAATGAATTGTGCCCCAGAAATCGCTCTGATGACAAATGGGGGTGGGGCAGTCTGCGATGTTGTATGGAAAACGCGCCGGTACGGCAGCCACGAGGATGATGAGTAAGCCGGCGAGCCATGTTATCACATTGTCGCTGATTTTTTCGTCTTTTCTTTGATAACCGCGGTAAGAAATCAGAAATACACCGAGGATGGTGATCACACTGGTGAAGACCACTCCCGAGACCGTGTAGTAATAGGCGCTGATCGAAGTTTCGTAATTCCCCGACACGATCCAGGTGACCCAGGGCAGCAGCAATCCGCACCAGCCAATTATTTTTCGCAGGGTGAAATAGGATAAATTGGTGTTGATGGCTTTGAGGTGGTGGTCGGGCATTGGGGGAATGTATTAAGTATCAAGTATCAACTACCAAGTGAGTTAGATGAATTATGAAGTGTGTCGTTTGATCAAAAGATATGAATTATTTGCTCGGTAGTCCGAATGATTAATTTTTTTGTCCTTTATAATTTTCCACATTCGAAGCCGGTTTTGTCATCCTTTTTGCAAAAAGGGCAAAAAGGCCGCCAAAACCTGTATTTACAGGCTGTCTGAAGTTATCATCATATCATCCCTCCGGGATTGAGAGGAAAAGACTGAAGTCGGTATTACGTCCTTCGGTTGTGAGAATGTTGCACTCAGTTGTCAACTTTTGCAAAAAGGGCAAAAAGGCCGCCAAAACCTGGACTTTTCCGTCCTATGCAACAGGTTTCCATCTTTGGCTATTCCTATTTAACCCAGTCGGGGGCAGTTCAAAGTTGTAATGTAAAAGCGCATATGTCGCACAAATAAATGGAAAACACAAATATATTTTATTGATTATAAAAATTTTAAATTGCGCATTGAAATAATAAAAAAATGTGCGAAACTTGAGTTAATAATCAAGTCTTATTTGTATCCGCTCGCTTTGTCAATAAAGATGGCTCTTTCTCTTTGAGCTGCAGCAATGCGCATGGCTTCATCGATTATTTTATTCGCTGATTCAGCATTGTTAAATAGGTCGTTAAAAATAGGGTGGCTTTCAACTTCAATTCCCTGATCACGCAATTGATCTTTCACCAGTTCCAAACCTGATTCAAACATGGACCTTTCGAGGGGAAGGTGCATTTCTTCGGCAGTGAGTTCATTGTGGTGCTCCTGAGGAGCTTTTGACACGCTCATGGGTGATTGAACAGATGTTTTAGAAGACTGCCTTTTTTCCGCATATCCGGGAACCAGGTCAGCAAGGATTTCATGCATTTCGTCAATTTCATTTCGCAGTGTTGTAATCTCCCTTTGCTGATTTTTCACCACATGAACAAGGTCATTTTTATTCATGCCGATGGCCACATTTACATAGTTGCTGATCTCATCGTCCGAAGCACTCCAGGCTATTCCCACTATTTTGCTGACATCTTCGACTTGCAAGTCCTTCGGATCTATTGCGACTCCAAAACCATCACTTTCTCCACCCGGCAGAATGTAATCGCCAATTTTCACGGTACCCTTCACCTTTACCGGAACCTGTCCCAAAAAGGCCACTTTTTCGAATAAATGTTTTTCGCCCTCAGGCGGCATATTTCCCAATACTGCCGGTTTGACTGAAATAACCATCATTTGATCGCCAAATTCAGTGTGCTTGCTAATCTCACCACCTTTCACAGATACGATATCTCCGAATGACATTTGTTCTGATGTGTTTGCTCTCTTTAACCATTCGGCATAATCTGCAGATCCCGATTCATAGGTGACGCCCAGATTGGAATAGGCAAAAATCTGATACGCCGTTAGATTGCCTAATGCAAGTGCAAACTGGGCCGCGCTCGATACAGTCAAAGAGGGAATGGGTGCAGTGACACATGCGCCAGCACCGGCACAGACCGTGCTCGATGTCGTGGCTCCGACTATATTCGAAGTAGCAATGGCGACATTGGCGACAAGCATTGCCGTTTCATACAGGTAATCGGGTGATGTGGCGACCTCTGCCGCGGTTTGCCCCTCAATTCTTCCGACTGGTACATTCTGGCCATCAAAAAATGTGATAAAATTGTTTGTGCCATCCGGCGTGGTGCTGTTTACCTGAATTGCCACTCCCTGGTTGCTTCCCTGCACACGAAGCGGATATGCGCTGTAGTTCCCGTCATTTCCGTTGAGGTCGGCGTCGATCGTCACTTGTCCGTTTAAATGCGAGGTGGAATGGGTGGTGAGCGTTCCTTCGAGCAGGGTATTACCTTCAACCTCGAGCGAACTGTTGAACGTCGCAATGCCCTCCACACTTAATTCGCCTGTTAAGGTGGTGAGACTCTGATTGGCCACGGTAAACGAGTCGTTGAGTACAGTTTGGCCTTCGACAGTGAGGTTGCCGCTGGCGTAAATATCCCGGTGATACGCGTAGGGAACAAAAAGCAGTTCCTGCCGGGTGAATTCCTCCAATTCACTACCTTCAATACCCAGCTCCACCACCAGCTCTTTTGAGGTGCCGTCCCAATCAATCTCGTTAAAATATCCAGGACTTGTCCCGGTGATCTCTCCCTGCCCGATGATCAGGTTGACCATTCCGAATTTATCGGTGATTGTTTCATGCTTTTCCTGAAATTCAATTTGACCGAACTGATCGAAAATAGTGAATTGAAGTGCAATTTCACCTTCTGAAAGGTAGTTTCCACTGACGTTATGTCCCGGTATTTCATGGGCATTGTTGTTGATTATTATCGCCTGGTAACTGAGCCCATCGGTTTGTGCAAAACCAAGGGTACTGACAAAAGCAAATAGTACGATCAGGAATAATTTTTTCATGGTCTTATTTTTTCCATTTCCTTTTTAGGAAATTGGTGGTGAAACAGTATTCGCAGGTTCCCAGACTGATCAGTAGCCCGACAGCGATTGCCTGCGTATTGAGGTTGAGCCTTTCCGTATTGTCGGTCGGGCCGACTGGAACACCCCGGCCATAGGAATAGCGAAAGGTCATTGCAACCTGGTCATCGAGGCAGTAATTGATGCCTACTCCGCCGCGCAGAAATAGAAAAGGGCGGTCAAACTCTTCCACACCGCGCAAATCGTAAACCTGATGCGAAATCTGCTGCGTTCCGGAAATGAGAAACTGCGGTTCTGCTGCACCCCGCAACATCAAGGCAAAGCGTCCTTTTCTCCAGACATCGCCCTCCAAACCGAGTCCAAACCCCAGGTAGTTGACATCCCACGCATAACTGTTGTTATAAACAGGATCGCTGCCAATCACATTGTAGCGGTTGTATAGCGCCGCAGCTGTGAAATGAATTTGCCCAAAAACCGGCATTCGAAAACCTGCCTGGTAACAGAACTGGCTTTTGGAAAAAGTGTTGTCGATTCCGTTTCCTTCTGAATCAGTATAGTCAAACGCTGTAGAAACACTGCCGACCTCGACAAAAAGCTGTTGGGCACCTGCAGTGATTGCCATCGCCATCATGAGCGAAAGAAAAATAGTTCTGATCATAAGTTCAGTTTTTGAATTCTGCCAGAGAATTGTTTTTTACCGGTGGAGATATGAATGAGGTAGATTCCGGCCGCGGCGTCAGGAAAAAGAATGGTAACCTGTTGCGCTGCCGCAAACTGTTTGCGGAAAATCGCTCTTCCGCGGGGGTCAAAGATTTGTATATCGAGTGCGTCTTCAACTTCATCGTCAAAGCGAATCTGAAATTGATCGCTGAACGGGTTCGGGAAAAGGATGGCTGCCAAATCGCTATTGTCGTTGGCGGCCTTCATGGTGAATTCGGGTTGAATAAAACCCTGACGCAAACTGTAATTACCCACAGTAGAACTGCCAATTACACCAGCTTGTCCGATGCTTTGCTGAACGATCAATTGATATCCGGCCTGATGAAAATTTGAGGAGGCTCCGGAAATTCCGGTGGTCTGTCGGCGAATTCCGAATTCCTGAGCACTCAAACCATTGTTGAGAAATGCTGCTGAAAAAAGCAGAAGTACAATCCGGCAAATCTGATATCTCAGCGGTGATTGGTTCATTAAAAACAAACATAGCGCTTTACAAAAGCTGCTCAAAAAATGACCGGTGGACAAATGGTGGACACGGACTAATGAAGGATGAACTATGAACTATGAAGGATGAACTATGATGTATGAACAATGAACAATGAATAATGAACAATGAATAATGAACAATGAATAATGAATAATGAACAATGAATAATGAATAATGAATAATGAATAATGAACAATGAATAATGAACAAATAAACAATGAACAATGATGTATGATCAATGAGGTATGAACATCCCCAAATCAACTCATCCCCAAATCAACTAATCATCAAATTAACCAATCACCAAATACCCCCTTTGCAGCGCCAGATAGACCAAATGGATGCTGTTTCTCGCTTCGAATTTATGGATGAGATTTTTGCGGTGGGTTTCAACGGTATGGGCGCTGATGCAGAGTTCGTCGGCGATTTCTTTGCTGCTGGCGCCTTTGAAGAGCGCTTCGAGCACTTCCTGTTCCCGGGTGGAGACGGTGATCGCGTGTTGCTGGTGGTCACGGATTTTTACCGCAAGGTCTTTGGCGATGGAAGGGCTGAAATAAAA
>JBGTLS010000055.1:0-7325 GCA_041744015.1 Cryomorpha sp.
ATCAAATCCATGTGTTCAGAGCGTTCTATTAGTCTGCCGGCTTTGTTTTTGGTGCATCGCTCAAATACAGCGCATGAATGACAGGCTTTGGTTTTGTAGTGTTTTACGCGAATGATGGTTTTACCACTGGGTCTCTTGTACCAACTCCAATTGCTCACCAGAAGTTCTCCTGCCGGACATGTGTACTGATCACGTAGTTTATCGTAATGGAAATGCTCCACATCAAAGGCCATGTCAGGGGCATGTGAGGCCACATCCGGAAAAGCGACTATGACTTCCACACCTTGTTTATGGGCGTAATCAAATTCAGATCCGGTGTGATATCCTTTATCATATAACGCAGTAAAATCAGACTTGCCCAATACCGTATTAGCTCTTCGCACCATATGGCCCATGGCTTTGGAATCATTCTTATTGGTGACTTTAAAATCGATGGGTATATGATGCAGGACGTCTACGGACGACTGAATATTGTAGGCTACTTCGGTAATATTATTTCGGGTAATGAGTTGTCGGCTATCGGGATCTGAAGTGGAAATCTGGACTTCAATGCTTTGTTCCAATTCCTTTTGCATCCGCTCATAATTGGCTTTTTGCTTCAGGTGTCTGTCAATTTTTTTGAGGCCTCTTTTTTGCAATTTAAGCAATGTTCAAAGCGCAAATGCACCTGCGAAGCAAGCATGAATACAATGAAAAATATACATGATATTCATAATTTCCGCTTAACTTTCGTCTCAGAATTATTTAAATTCGGCTATAAACCGGAATACCTATCTTCGAAATGCTACGATAAAAGCTCACAATAACTGAAAGTATGAATAGACTAGATATAAATGATAATTGCAAATTATCAAATTTTCCAAATGAAATTTCAATTTCAGTTCAACCTTTATCGCAAAATTATTCGCATTTGCCGCTGAAAGGGGGGAGCAGTAACGATCCTCTGAATTATGCTCAGAAAAAGATGAGCTCCCTGAGGAAAATGTTAGGCATCGATGTCAATGATTTTTCAGTATGAGACCGACGTTCTATGCCGTTGCCCTTCTAACCTATGCCACATTCATAGCGTCTGGTGTTGCTCAAGAACCACACCAGACGCCGCCGGGGGCGGAAGCATTCAGCGCATCCGAATCTGTGTTCCGCGATTTGCAAACGCTCGTTCGAACGCGTCTTGAGACGGAACGGTCGGTGATCGCGAAGCCGGGACTGATCGCCGTGGATGTCGACGATCGGATGGAGCTGCTCACTATCATCTTCCGTTTCGCAGGCGCGCCGGAGTTTGCAGGCGACGACTTTGCGTCCTACGCGGCATCGGTCGACACACGTTTTCGAGCTTACGCCCAGCACCCGGCTGTGATGTTTGCGCGCAGGATGCGGGAGGAAGTCGGCATCGGTGCTGACGGAGTCGTGGTGCTTGCGGCGCACTTGTCGCCATTGCCCTTGTTGGTGCCGCCTGAGAGCTTTGCCGGGACAGCAGTTCAGGGAAGGTGGCGCAGTGCCGATGCCATGGAGTTTGCTGCTCTCGCTAGCGACTTCGCTCGGGAATCAAACTTTGACACGTTCGTTCGGGAGAGCCGGCCGATCTACGAACTGGCGGCACTGCGCATGCAGAAGCTGGTGCAAAGAGAGATACAGCCGAACTGGTTCGCAGAGTACTTCGGCGAGCGGCCCAACTCGAGTATGCACGTGGCGATCGGTCTGTTGAACGGAAACATCAGTCTCGGATTCGATGCGAAACGGGTGGGGCAGCCCGATGCGCTATATGCCGTGATGGGGACGTGGTTGTTCGATGAGGAGAAGTTGCCAGTGTACGATGCCACCGTCACGCCGATTCTTGTGCACGAGTTCTGTCACTCCTTCGTCGATCCTGCGGTTGTGAAGCGAGCTGCGGACTTCGAGGCAGTCGGTGCGGCGATACAGCCCGCGCTCGCAGAGCATCTGCCCAGGATGCAGCAGTATTACTGGAGAACGCTGTTCGAGGAATCGCTCGTGCGCGCCGCGGTCGGGCGTTACCTGCTGGCTCACAATGAACCGGAGGCCGCAAGCGAAGAGCTGGCACAGCAGGTGAAGAACGGCTTCGTCTGGATCGATGGCGTTTATGCGCTTCTGGGAGAGTACGAGCAGAAACGGGACCAATATCCCACGTTCGAGAAGTTCCTTCCCCGCGTGATCGACTTCTTCACCGGTTTACCAGAACAGATGCCCACGTTGGTCGAAGCAGCCAGCCGCAGTGGGGGCAGGTAAGGGGCGCAATGCATAATGTTCAAGAAGCTTCCTCATGGGTATTCAATACCATCTAAAAATCCATTTGTAGGTTCTTCAACTCATCGGGAAGGAATCTGGTCAACAGGTTTAAGAAATCCATGGCGTTTCAGTTTTGATAGGCAAACAGGTGACAAGTGGATTGGCAATCGAGTCACGCCGGGGAATTTATGCATTTATAATTGATTTTTAAATGAATGCATGAGCGTAGTTCACCCCTAGTTGTACCAATCTCCATTGGGCAAATAAAACCGGATTTCGTGCATATTTTGCTTGCAGCCACCGAAGTGATGCGTACTTGTACAAACCCTTTGCCCATTTTACCCATCTTAGTATCCGGTGGTTTAGCTGATTCCATACATCACACATACGCGCTTCCCAGAATTTATGGTAATACCCTATGAATCCTATAATTAATGTATTTAATTCACGCGCCAGTTCCGTTATGGGCTTGCGGCGTTTGTGTATTTCCATTTCTTTAAACTTCACCCTTATCGTCTTCCTGGAAGCCTGGCTTACAAATATGTCGGGTAGAAGCATGAGACGTCCATTTACCTTACGCATTACAGGACGTATGCTGAACCCCAGGAAATCATATTTGCCGGGGTAGCGGTTTACGCTCCGACCACGCTAAACGCTTGATAATAGATGGAGCTCGTTTCTCCCGTATTGTTATCATTATCGGCTTCATCCGTTTCGCAAGCAACGACGAAAATTAAAAAAGTTGACATTACTACGAACGATTTGATCTTTCTCATTTTATTCATTTTTAATTAAGGACACAGCTCAGGCTAAGAAACGTGCGGTTTTTGGAACAGGCTAATGGCTATATTACCGCGATTTATCTTGAAAGCAATCATCTTCATTTTAACGAAATCCCGCATGTTTTCTCAGGCAATGTTGGGCGAAGTTTATTTTATTCTACTTGTATTGAGAGTTCGCCAAATGGAGGAGATGCGGGAAGTAATCTTGAATTGTAATAGATTAAGGTGAATATCCCAATGGTGTCGAATTGTAAATACAAGGTATCGGAAATAAGCATAGTATAATGCTCATTCTCTTCTTTTATATTCACTCCTAAAACAAATTCATTGCAGTTAATAATCATTAATGAATCTTTAAAATTGATTGTCCTTTCAGGAACTTGAATGCATGGAGGTGTCGGGGCGTTGTCCTTGGAACAACCAACAGTTGCAACAAGTGCTAAAAAAAGTGCAATGTATCTCATAGCTTAATAACTGCGTTCTTTATCTTAATATTGTGCCCAACATGCGTCTAATTGTCTTCTTCTCAGCTGACCGATAACGGTTTGGCGCTTGGAGCAGTGGCGGATTTCGGAGCACAAAACTGTCAATACACCACAAAAGTTGATGCGAGGTAGAATGTTTAATTAACCACTTCACCCGCCATTGAGCCAAACGCCTGTTGCCAGTAATGTTTATTTTCACGCTACTTTAAATTCCGATTCGTTCATTTCCACGCTGAACTTGACATTAGCTTTTAATGCTCGGAAAACTTTCAAAATCGTTTCGATAGTCACATTTTTTGTACTCCGTTCTAATTTTGAGATTTGGGATTTTTGGACACCAATTAGTTCTCCAAGTTGTTCTTGTGTTAAGTTCCGTTCTTTCCGGACTGATTTTATCATTTTACCAAGCAGTTCCATCCTTAGGTCAAATTCGTATTTGTCCCTTTCTGGAGTTCCGATTTTTCCTACATCCCTGTCTTTTAACTGGTCAAGGGTCATCATTTTCATTTTTTTATTCTTTGTTTCCATAATTTTATTGTTCAAAATATTCTTTTCTAATCCTTTCGGCTTTTTCGATTTCCGCTTTCGGAACTTTGTCAGTTTTTTTTACGATTCCGTGGGTTGAAATGACCAATGTTTCGGATTTGTCCGTTTTGTCCCAAAATGCGAAAAGTCGAAATTGCAGTCCGCTATATTTTGATCTGAATTCCCAAATTTCATCAGTCAGTTTTTTGAACAGTTTCGGGTCAAGTCCAAGTTTGGCTTTGTCAACGTTATAGTAAATTTTTTGTCTTGTTTTTAGGTCCAGCTTTTCTAAAAATTCGAGCGCTTGTTCAAGGAAAATGACATCAAAATTTTTGTCCATTCATTGTTCAATTTCGTTTTATAGAACAAAGGTAATGAAAAAGTGGTTTTATATGGAAACATTTCGCGGCTTTCTCACATTACTGGCAACGTCAGTCTGTCTAATAACCTAATTTGCCCCTCTGAGATTCTCTTCGTTTCAAACTTTTGTAGATACCTACCCGTGTATTTCATTCTCATATGGAGGTTTTTAGACAGATTGACGTTAAGTATAAGCGTAGTGCGGGATTTCGGAACGATTCAATGTCCGCCCAGCACCAAACTTTGATAGATGCCAAAATACTTCATTTTTAGCGATTCAGCCCGCATTGCGCTTATATAATTTTGTGAGCTGGCCTTTATTTTATTACCCCGTTCACTCTATTTCAAGGTTATCAATCCGCAAAATATTGAAGAAAAAATGTAAAAGAGAAGATAAATCACTTTAATTACCTGCTTCATTTTTAAAAGCAATCTTTCCGCATGGAATTGTTCCAGAACCATTTGGTGATAAGCTCATTCTGTAATACAGGTCTTGTTCTTTCAATATAAATGCTGCTCTTGGAGTTCCCCCTGCCAGATAAGAGAGCGTTGCTACATAGAAAATATGTTCTTCATTGGAATTAATCATCTTTCGCAAATTGGTAGCCTTATTAAAATTGGTATCTAAAAAGGATTTTATTCCAGTTAGACCATAGTTATACGATGATAGTTTATCATATGTCAATTTATCTGTTGGTAAAAACAGTTTTAAGTAGGAGTCAGGTGGCGTAAAAATTGCAAATGAATCAGCAGGAAAATTAATATTAAGTTCTAATGGAGTATTAGTTTCATTGATTATCCGAGTCCAAAATACAGCAAATCCGTAATTTTTTCCTGAAGAATCAAAATATTGCGTTCCATCAGGTGCAATACCTCCACCTTTTGGAAGACTGTTTTGTATAGTTATCCCTTTTCCGGTAGAAGATACATATGTAGTATCTGTATAGATATATCTTTCTAAATCATGGTTTTGTGATTGCTGCTTGTTGTTATTGTTTGTAGAGGCTTCTATCCCTGGTTCAATAGCTACTTTTTCTGTTTTTGAATTACTACTTTGTTCACAAGACCAAAGCCATGTAATTGCTACAATCGATATAAATAAACTTTTCTTCATTTTATTATTTGCTGGCTCACAACGGAACAAATGCATGCCAAGGAGCTATTGCGGAAGGACGCGATAGCGGCCTGAGCGGGAGGCTTTGTGCGGCTCTTTGCTATACATAATGTTAGAGGCTTTTTACACTACCAAGAACGTCATTTATTCCATTTGTTAAGTCCTTAGCGATCAAATATTCGTACACTCAGTTAGTCCACTCCAATTTTCAACCAAGCTTACGTCTAAAACAAGATTCGGCACAAAGCACGTCCATTCCAACCGTCTAGACCCGATTGATAACAAGAAAGTTAAGTGCGATTCATTCCCTTTTTTATTAGCGGGCCGGCTCTTTCGGGGACGGCGGAAGACTTATCGCTGGCCCGAGGAGTGAGGGAGTAGTTATATATCTGTAGAACAATTGGTTGTATTTTTTCCTTGACTAGATTTACGCGTTGATAAGACTGAACGTCAATCGTCTTGGGAACAATACTAAATAGAGTCTGTCAATAGAGTCTGGTGGCTGAACCAGAAAGTTCAATATCAAGGCGCACGCACTTTTGGAAACCAAGGAATTGACTGTAGTCATTGACTGTTTACAAAAGAAGTGCAACGCAGATATTGGACTTTATGGACAGACACTAAATAGAAGAATGGAATGACTACAGGTCACAGAGAGCCTTTCGTCCTGTTCCAATTCGTATATTTACAACAAACAAAGTCTAATTAAATGTTAAATTCAAATCCTATGCGCATTGCATTCGGACTGCTATTATCTGCATTCCTGTGTCTGAGCGCGACAGCCCAAGTCAACGTCTCTGACCCGGTATCGGTCACGGATGGTGATGACTCCTTCGGTGAGAAAAGTCCGAAAATAGCAATCAATGCAAACGGCGAACCCATGGTCTTTTGGATGCGGACTGGCAATGAGGCCTTTTATCTCAGCACAAAGACAACAAGTGGATTCTCCGATCCAACCCAAATTCCCTTCGGTGGCTTGAACCCCAACCTGTGGAGCGGTAGCCTTGGACCCAATATGGCTTCAAATGGGGATGATGTCTACGTGACTTTCGAGGTATATGGAGACGCAATCTATGTTACCCATTCTCCTGATGCGGGACAGACCTGGGAATCTCCCGTGGCCGCGTTCATCCCGCCCGCAGGTAGAAGGGCAACCATCCCAATAATCGCGGTCGACTCTGATGGCAATCCTTATGTGGCATACATCAACACGAACACTTCTGAAGGCGATGCATACTATGGCATGGTTCGATCTCCAGACCTTGGACAGAATTATATGGCAGAGGTAGACGTTAGTGCTGAGTCGGCTGGAGCAGAGGTCTGCGAGTGCTGCAATGGTCACATCGAAGTGGCAGACAATGGAGATGTGTTTGTCGCCTTTCGAAATAACGACAACAATTTGAGAGATATCTGGCTCGCACGTTCTACTGATGGTGGTGAAACCTTCAGCTCAGCCTTTGATGTCGATGAGACAGATTGGACGGCTTTTGTTTGTCCGAGTAACGGGCCAAATTTTGAGATTATTGACAACGAGGTCGTCACCGTCTTTTGGTCTGGAGCAGGCGCCTCAGGTAGCGGAGTGTATTACTCATTATTTGATACTCAGTCGGATGTGGCTGCACCGACCATTGATTTGAACTTAAGCGATATCTCGTCATCAAATCAGACTCGACCGCGCATCGCTGGTGTTACGGACACCTTGGCTATCGTCTGGCAAGAGAATTATAACGGCAGCATCGACATAGCAATGAGTGTTTCTACCTCGGGTATAAGTGGGCTCAATACAGAAGCATTCAGACTTGCAGAATTGCCATC
>JBGTLS010000056.1:0-1763 GCA_041744015.1 Cryomorpha sp.
AACGTATGAAATTTTAAAAGGATTGAAAACCCAATTTGAATCAGAACAACATTTCCGGAAAACAGGAATGCTGGTACTGGGCTCCTGGGCCACAGCCAATATTGCGGGCGGATTGGTACTACGTGCCAATACCGACGGACGCCAAAAGTATTTTCACGAAATGAATGCCATTTGGAATACAGTAAATCTGGGCATTGCCGCTTTCGGATATATTTCGGCAACACGAATGGGACAACCTGATTCGGCCTTTGAGCTTTATCAAATGCAGGAATCGCTGGACAAAACCCTGCTTTTTAATGCAGGTCTGGACCTGGCTTATATAGCAGGAGGGTTCTGGATGATGGAAAGGGCCAAAATTACCGATGATAATCCTGCAAGGTTGCAGGGTTACGGCAGGTCTGTGGTGTTACAGGGGGCATTCCTTTTTGTATTTGACCTGGCCATGATCGGTCTGCACCAAAAGTTGAAAATACCGGAAGCCATGGGACTCAGCCTGCGACCGGGAGCTCCAGATTTTCTTTCCTTTACTTATGCCTGGTGATTTGCGGTGACACCGGAAAATAAGCCCTGATATGTTTGCGTTTTATGGTTGCGTAATGTACTATTGACATTGCTACTCAACCTGAATGGAACAGGATTTTTTGTTCCATTAAAATCCTGAAATTATGAACTGGTCCTTCCCGATCCGACACAAATGGCGCACAGCCCTGGTATTTACCATTGTACTTTCGCTCATGCTCGTGAAAAATGTGGTAGACAAGCGGAATGCCGAAGAGCTCAACAGCACCTTTAATTCGGTGTACGAAGACCGGCTGGTAGTGGAGCAATATATCTATCAGCTTTCCAAACTATTGTATGAGAACAGGTTGATGCTCGATGGATGTGCCGACCCTGAAGCACTGCTTTCCATGCGGGCACGCCTGGAATTGAATAACCGTAATATGGACGAAATCATAAGTGCTTATTCCCATACGCACCTTACGGAAAATGAAGCTGTGGTATTCGGCAGTTTGCAAAAGGATATCGCCGCCATCGAACAATTGGAATTCACTTATCTCGCTGATCTCGACGACCCGGCGCTTGCGCAAAATGATGCGGTATTATTTAATACCGTATTTCTAACAGCGATCGGTCACCTGAACGAACTTTCAAATATTCAGATGGAAACAGGCAAAGCCATGCGCGATAACAGCAATAAAGTCATCGCCGGCAGCACAATTCTGAGTCAGCTCGAAATCGGGGTGCTTGTTTTATTCGGCTTGTTTGTACAGGTGCTTATTTTTTCGGCGCGGCTCAGTGTGGTGAAGAAGGATGTGAAGTTTGGGTTGAATTGAGCTATAGGAGGTGCGGAAAGTGTGAAAGGTGTACCAGATGTGGTAAGTGGAGATGGTGAAAAAAGGTGTATTAGGAGTGCTGGGTTTATTAGGTTTGAAAGGTGAGAGGAAGTGAATAATCAACAGTGATATTCTGGGGAAAAGCATTCAGATTTTACTTCAGTAAAAATTAAGCGCGAAGACGGAAAATGGGGCGGATACGAAGATGGACAAAAAAAAGGCTCCAACATCAAAACATCGATCGGCTTATCGGTATACCCAGCGATGAAGGAGGACGTTTTGGTTGGCCCAATCTGTAAGTCACCCCCAATTTATAAATGATGAACTCATATTTATCATCTGCACTTCCAGCAATGAGGTGGGCGACCAATGATCCCTGTGCATAAAAATTGCTTCGGCGTATTGGTATTTCGCCTCCCGCACCAATGC
>JBGTLS010000057.1:0-8534 GCA_041744015.1 Cryomorpha sp.
AACCGCTGGCAGGACAGATGGAAATGAAGGATAAGTTTGGCCGACAATTTACGGTGTGGATGACCAATTCGCCCGTCTCAGATGATGAAGGCGGAATGTTGGCCAACCTTGCCATTAGCCGTGATATTTCCGAAGATCGGAAGAACAAACAGCTTCTCGAAGCCAGTGAAGAAAAGTTCAGAAAGATCTTCGAATTTTCACCTGTTGGTAAAACCCTGGGAGATTACGACTCCGGTGTTTATCTCGATGCCAATCAATCCATGCTCGATCTGATCGGATATTCCAAAGAAGAATTTTTGAAAATGTCGTTTCGGGATATTACACCTGCCCAATACTCCAAACTGGATGAAATGGCAGCACTCGAAATGCAACAAAATGGGTTTTTTGCACCCTATCAGAAAGAATATATTCGCAAGGATGGAACCACGATTGATGTCTTAGTCTCCGGATTTAAAGTCACACATATCGACGGACAAAACCTCTTTTGGACCCTCGTCCTCGACGTTTCAGAACTCGAAGCGCGAACCAATGACCTCCGCGAAACGGAAGAGCGATTTAAAACCTACATGGAAGATGCAAGTGATGTGGTTTATACCTCAGAAACCAATGGCACATTTACCTGGTTTTCACCAAATGTGGAACAGTTGACAGGATATGTGGCTGAAGCCCTGGTGGGAAAAAACTGCCGGGACTTGGTGCATCCCGATGATCAGACAATGCTGATATCTGCCCTGGCATCCGCCCGAAATCACAGGGAAATTTCTAACAGTGTTACCTTCCGATCGAGGCACAGAAGTGGCAAGTATATCTGGACACAGGCCACTTTACTCGTACGCAAATCTGAAAATGGCAAATATGTTATCGGAATCATTCGGGATATTGACAAAGAGAGAAAATCGGAGTTGCAGATTTTGGATCAAAACAAGAGATTGAAGGAAATTGCTTTCATCCAATCTCATATATTGCGACGTCCATTGGCGAATATTTTAGGTTTGTTGTCACTTCGTACCTTTACAGAAAATCAAACCACCGAGGCCAAACGGTTTTATGAAATTGTAAGAGATGAGGCCAATACCATGGATAAAATAATTCTCGAAATTGTCGAGCAAACAGCTATGATCGAAAAAGATCCCATTGAGGGCTATGTTAAAGAATCAATTGAAACAAAAAATGGTGAGTAGAATTAATATCTGGATCGTAGACGACGATCCCATTTTTCAGATGATCTTTAAGATGATGATCGAGCGCGTCAATACTGGCATCCATATCGGTCAATATAAAAACGGTCAGGAAGCTTTAGATGCTTTGCTGGATATCAGTGGAAATGAAAGCCTTATTCCTCATTATATCTTTCTGGACATCAACATGCCTGTGAAAAATGGTTGGGATTTTCTGGATGAATTACCCTCTATTGCACTTCCTTTAAGTTTCTCCAAAACCCAGGTTTTTATTGTCAGTTCCAGTATCAATCCGGAAGATGAGGAAAAAGCACGAACTTATCCAATGACAAAGGATTTTCTGGTCAAACCGCTTAGCGAATCCCTTGTTGAATCTATTGCGAGACCCTAAACGGGTTCAATCTTTTGGTAACTTGATTTAATGCCTTTGATCAGCGCAGAGCTGAATCCATTGTGTTCCATTTCGTTCAGACCAGCAATGGTGCATCCTTTTGGGGTCGTTACCTTATCAATTTCGCTTTCAGGATGCCCTCCGCGGGTGATGAGCAGCTCAGCAGCCCCTTTGACGGTTTGCTGAACAATGAGCCCGGCTGTTTTGGCATCAAAACCAATTTCAATTCCTCCCTGCACCATGGCGCGGATAAAGCGCATCACAAAGGCTATTCCACAAGCCCCCATCACCGTAGCAGCTTCCATCAATTCTTCATTGATGAAAATCGCGGATCCCATCGAACTGAATACCGAATTGACGATATCAATTTCCACTGGTCCTGCGTGACAATAACAAATGCAGGTTAACGATTCTTTCACATCGGCGGCGGTATTGGGCATGGCACGAAATACAGGGGTGCCTGCCGGCAAAAAAGAAGCAATATGGGCTGTGGAAATTCCGGTAACCACCGATACCACCACATGTCGGACGGGATCTATATGCGGTGTGATTTCGGTCAGGATGGAATCCATGTTGTACGGCTTTACTGCCAAAATGATCAGTTCACAACGATCTACTGCATCTTTGTTCTCGCTGTGTACCGACACACCACGGGCGGCGAGTTCGCGCAAAACCACTGTATTTCTCCTTGTTACTTCAAGTCGGTCGGCACTGATGGATCCATCAATCATACCAATGGCCAAAGCTTTTCCCAGGTTTCCACATCCGATAATGGCCGTTCGATAATTATCCTTCTTCATATCTGTCTAATTTAGCGTCGAATGTAAGTGAGCGTGGGATATATCGCAGCATTTTTTTAAAATATTTACCGTCGCAGTCGGCTCATATGATGTTTCATTACCTTCGATGTTCATGATACCACACCACCAACCATCTAAATGGGAATCACTCGCAGAGCGCCTTCAGGGAGACCTGCTCACCGACAAAGCTTCCAGAATACTCTACGCCACCGATGCCTCCGTATACCGAAAACTTCCCGCAGCAGTAGCCATTCCACACACCTCCGAAGACCTGGTGGTCCTAGTGAAATTCGCCAACGAAAATGAAATGCCGCTTATTCCGCGCACCGCGGGCACATCACTCGCTGGTCAATGTGTGGGAGAAGGTTTGGTGGTCGATTTCTCAAAACATTTTTCGCAAATTCTGGAGATCAATCCCGATGAACGATGGGTTCGCGTGCAGCCCGGTGTGATTCGCGATGAACTCAATCGTCAACTGGCTCCACTGGGTCTGTTTTTTTCACCAAACACGTCTACAGCCAACCGCTGCATGATAGGCGGCATGGTGGGCAACAATTCCTGCGGCACCACCTCGATCAAATACGGCACCACCCGCGACAAGGTCATCGAACTGGAAGTCATTCTTTCCGACGGGTCAGCTGTAATCCTTGGGCCCAAATCGGAATCAGAGATTCAACAAATATGTACCGCAGATACCCTCGAATCTGACATTTACCGACAGGTTATTGATCAATTAATGCCCTCGGAGGTTCAGACTGAAATCCGAAAAGAATTTCCAAAAGCCTCCATTCACCGCCGCAATACAGGATATGCCGTGGATGTGCTCCTCGGTCAAAAGCCATTTTTGCCGGAAGGCGACGACCTCAATCTGGCCAAATTGGTAGCTGGCTCCGAAGGTACAATCTGTCTTATCACGTCGATCAAAATTCAGGTAGATCTTTTGCCGCCCCCCTTCGAAGCGGTGATTTGCGCACATTTTGAAAGTCTTTCAGAAACCATGAAAGCCACAGTCGCAGCCATGACTTGCCAGCCATACGCCTGCGAACTTATGGACAAGGCCATACTCGATTGCACCCTGGGCAATATCGAACAGGCTGAAAACCGTTTTTTCATAGAAGGTGATCCGGGTGCAATTCTGGCCATTGAGGTGCGAAGTGACACTCCTGAAGGATTGAAATCAGAAATTGAAACCCTGATCGGTAAGCTTCAGGCAGCCGGTTTGGGTTATAGTTATCCTGTCGTTCAGCCGCCAGATGCCGCACGCGTCTGGGCTTTGCGTGCGGCAGGTCTGGGGGTCTTAAGCAACATGCCTGGCCCGGCAAAACCCATCGCATTTGTGGAAGATACTGCTGTAGATGTGAATGATTTACCCGCCTATATCGAATCCTTTGAATCACTCATGGCTGGCTTCGGGCAGCGGGCTGTTTATTACGCCCATGCCGGTGCCGGTGAATTGCATATCCGTCCGGTGCTCAATCTGAAAACCAGGGAAGGACAGGATCAGTTTCACCGCATAGGCGAAGCCTCCGCCCGATTGGTGAAACAGTTCAATGGCTCGCTGAGCGGTGAACATGGCGACGGACGCGTCAGGGCCGAATTTATTCCGATTATGATCGGGGTAAAGAATTATGACCTGCTCAAACATATCAAAAACATCTGGGATCCAAAGGGCATTTTCAATCCCGGAAAAATTACCAATGCCCCATCAATGAAGGCAGACCTCCGCTACAAGGCAGGTCAGGAAGCTTTCAAGATGCCCACATTTCTGGATTTTACCGCACAGGTGGATATGCTCCAGGCCGCGGAAGCCTGCAATGGATCTGGCGATTGCAGGAAACTGCACACCACTGGCGCCACGATGTGTCCGAGCTATCAGGCCACGCGAAATGAAAAAGACAGCACACGGGCCCGTGCCAATACCTTTCGGGAAATTCTTACCAATCCGGCCAACCCGGCTTATCCCCTCGACAGTGCCGAACTGCACGACGTACTTGAACTCTGCCTGAGTTGCAAAGCCTGCAAGCGCGAATGCCCGAGCAGCGTCGATATGGCCATGCTCAAAGCCGAAGCCACGTATCACCACAACCGGCGACACGGATTGACACACGGCGCCCAATTTTTTGGCAATTTTCATAAGCATGCCGCTCTGGCTGGACGAATGCCGGCTGTTGCAAATGCCCTGTTGAATATTTCCTTTTTCAAAAATATTTTCAAACAGAAAATGGGCGTGGCTGTCCAGCGATCCATACCTGCTTTTTCGTCCAGTCGCGCTACTTCACTGATTCGAAACGGGGTGTCCCGCGCCAAAGCAGAAATGGTGCTTTACATTGATGAATTTACCCAATATCAGGATGCACAGGTGGCGAAGGCAGCGGCTTTGGTTTTACACAAGCTCGGATTTGCTTTTCACGTGGTATATCTGCCTTCCGGTCGCTCCCTGATCAGCAAAGGGATGCTTGAGGAGGCGAGGGCTGTCGCCAAAAATGTGCTCGGACAATTGGATTGGGCCATCGAGCGCGAATTGCCCATTGTAGGCCTGGAACCTTCGGCCATTCTCGGATTTCGGGATGAATTTCCAAAACTCGTTCCGGCTGATTTGCGGAATCAGGCCAAAAGCTTGTCCGTCCACGCCCAGACTTTCGAAGAGTTCCTTTCGGGAAATATTGTTTCCGAAAGAATTGATGGCAGCCTGTTTACAGAAGAAAAAAGAGAGGTCCACGTGCATCTTCACTGCCACCAAAAGGCGCTTTCGCAACCCCGGCACAGTGTGGCCGCCTTGAGCCTCCCGAAAAATTACACAGTCAAAAGCATTCCTTCAGGATGCTGCGGTATGGCGGGCAGTTTTGGGTACGAAGCAAAAAACTATGAGGTAAGTATGCAGATCGGCGAAATGGTGCTCTTTCCGCATATCCGGAAAGCTGCTCCCGAAGTGATTTTCGCGGCAGCGGGAACGAGTTGCAGACATCAGATTGCCGATGGGGTCAGCGTAAAAGCCTTACATCCGGCTGAGATTCTCGCTGCGGCATTGAAATAAAGACTACTTAGAGTTTGTCATTAGAGTCTGGTGGCTGAGCCAGAAAGTACAATATCAAGTCCCTAGACCAAGCCAAAGGCATGGGCGCACGCACTTTTGGAACTAGCGAAGCGATCTCACAACCGAAGGGCGTAAACCAAGGAGTTGACTATAGTCAATGACTGTTTACAAAAGAAGTGCAACGCAGATATTGGACTTTATGGACAGACACTAATTAATCATTGTAAGTCAATTTTCGATCTGTGATTAAATCATTACCGTCCAATTTACACAGTACCGGATTTAGCAAAAAATCAGAAGTCTATGCAATAATGAATGAAAAGCAGTGTTTAAAGGTCAGGTAAGTGAGACGGCATCAACAATATGTATGAAATACATTGACGGATTATGAAAAGACTGCTGTTTTTTATTTTCATCACCTCATCTATCAACGTTTGTGGACAGGATACACTCATTGTTTTCAACAACTACAAGTATAAAATTGGAGGTAAATTGTTGGTTGACCACAGCATGGATGGTTCACTGTCAGGTGAGAGCTCCTTCGTGACGAGTGGCGGACTTCAGGTTGTCAGAAGATTCGGAAATTCCAAATCATCTTTGGAGTCGGGAGCATATTTGATGTCAAAAGCATCAGGATCAGATTTTTCGCGGATTATTTTCCGAAATCTTACCATCCCGATTAATTACCGCTATGATACGAGAGTGTTTTATATCGCCGGGGGGCCTTTTGTGGATTATCTCGTGGGAAGAAAAAATTCCAATGAAGAGTTAAGCACAACGTACAATGACCGCAAATTAAATCTGGGCTTTAATCTGACTGTGGGAATTGAAAAATCGATTAGCAAGCAACTTAACCTATTGGTTGAAGCGCACCACTTCAATAACCTGACATCCTACAGAACCACACACAGGGGGTATTTTTCCCAAAGTTTTGTGAACAATGGTTTTTCGATTGGATTGAATTACAAATTATTGCAGTAATTTTATTGCAATCACGGGAATAACGAAAGTGCTCAAAAATTAATCACCACTCCCCCTACCGCATAGTGAAACAGGGAGAAATAGTAAACCTGGTCCACATCCGCTCCGCCTTCAAGAATACGGTAATCCGCATTTACAGAAATCCGCTCGTCAAAATGATACCGCAGCTCCAGCAACATGTCTTCTGCCCTTCCAGGTGATCCCGGCACTGCCAACGCATCGCCCGAGAGCAATACAGAGAGATTTTCTACAGGATACCACTCCGCGTAAAAATTGATCAGCGGCACGAAACCAAAATCAGTGGTGCGCGCCAAAAGATTGTCGCCGATCACTTCGATTTGCGCATCCCGGATTTTGCCGGTAAGGCCCAACCCCCAGTGAAAACGGCCGGTCGTGAGGAAATCATAGCGATACGTATGCCGATAGGAATTGAACACATAATTGCCATGATACATCGTCCCTTCATGAAAAACGATCTCGTTAAAAATTACTTCGCGGTATCAGTTCCGATCGAGTTGATCTGAAATGGGGCGTAAAGTGCGCGGATGGTGTGGCGTCTGTTGAATGTGTACAGCAGTACTGTCCGGAAAAATGGCGTAGCTCCATTCTGGTTATTTTCCGTAAGTGAAAATGGCGTACCCTCATCGGACACCCGTAAATCGTTGTATCCATTCCACACTGCGCCGGTCTTTATATCCATTTGCCATTGCGCTTTCGCGGAAAATGAAGTGCATATTAAAATAATAACTCCGACCGTCGTTGAAGAGAAGAATTGATGCATGTGGTCGATAATTGCGATTATGATGGAAAGCAGATTTGCAAAATTCACACCGCTGATGACTCCCTAATTATGGCCCCAGTATTTAATCCTTTTTCTGAAACTTATCCCGGAATATGCGTTTGGAAAATCATCAATAAATAGTCGTGATGGAATATGGTATATGAATTTTGATTGATTTCAGATTAACATCGAATCCTCATGCATCTATAGAAGATAACAACAGATATGAATAATTCGAAAAATATACTTCCGTGAAAAAATCCTGAAACACGCGTCCTCCGACGATTTATCCGTTTTTAAACGTTTATAAACGGAAGTAAACATTTATCATACGGCTTTCTTTTTCCACCCTCCCCACCTTTGCCATGTCGATCGGCAATAGTTTAGGTGACGACCTGAACAAGTCAAAAATCAAATTATAATAACCTTAAATGTTGAAGTCATGCAAACAATTGTAAACAAAGTACAGCTCATTGGCCGCCTGGGTATGGATGCGGAAACCCGCACATTCGGAACGGATAGAAAAATGACCCGTGTAAGTATCGCCACCCCAGGCGGATTCACAGAAGTGGATGGGAAAAAAGTTCAGAAAATGGACTGGCACACCCTGGTCGCCTGGGGGAAAACGGCAGAAGTCGCTGGCAAATATTTCAAAAAAGGCATGCAGATAGCCATTGATGGAAAACTCGTACACCGGTCATACGAAGACAAGGAAGGCAAAAAGCAATATACGTCTGAGGTTCACATCAACGATTTTAAGTTTCTCGACAAGAAATCGGAGTAAGTTGTGTAGGTGGTTTAGAACCTCTATCGTATTAAGTCCTCAAGTTTCGCACATCATTTATACAATGTAAATGTGTGAAAACAAGTCTTAGACCACTTGATCTGAATTGTTTAAAAGAAATAAACTCCAACCTGTGATACCGCGCGTAGGCCCGGGCAATCCAGCGGCCGGCGGTGGTGTGAATGAAAAAAAAGCAGCCAGATCGGGGAAGGCGCTTGCGTTTGGGCCTTAGCCCATTACTTCCCCTGATCTGGCGCTTTTTTTTCAGAGCGCGGGGAAGCATTGGATTGTCCTTGAATTTTTTATTCGCAGTGTTTGTTTTTAAATGTGCTTATGAGATCGCTCCTTCGTCGCTTTGTTGTTTCTTTTTGTTTTAAGACAAAAAGAAGAACAAAAAAACAAAATTTAATACTGAATTATCGATATGTAAAAACTGTGAGGTAATAGCGCGATAGCAGTCTGAACACCGGTTTAAATCTGCAAAAGCGAAGAAAAAATGAAACGGTTAAACACATGCGCAACACAGTTTAGTCGTCTTTCGGATGACCTGGCGAGATGAAAAACGCAAAAGTGAGACAATGGCCT
>JBGTLS010000058.1:0-14066 GCA_041744015.1 Cryomorpha sp.
AAAACATCCAGATAAATATCTCCGGCTGGCACGATAACATCGGCGCGGTCCGGACGCAACCGCAATTTGATAATCCTGTCTTTCAAAGACATCCTTTTAACGCTTATATGAAGGGCTTCGAGTTTTGAAAACTCAAGTAACTCGCCATAAGCCAGTCCACTCATCTTAAAAAGCCGGTTTACGTTTCCTCCTGTTCCAATGGCGATAATGTTCTTCTCCTCCCCGACAATCTTTCCAACCCAGGTGCGCATTTCTTCCCAAAGTTCCGGGTTTACTTTCTTCTTAAGCAGACGGACAGTTCCAATTTTAAACGACCGGCCATTCACGCGCTTTCCGTTTTTTAGCAGACTTATTTCTGTACTTCCCCCGCCCACATCGATGTAAAGATATGTTTGAAGTGGATTTAACTTTTGGGTTTTGAAGGTTGAAAAAATCAGGTTTGCTTCAGTCTGGCCATTGATTATTTCTATGTCAATACCTGAATAGGCTTTCACCTTCGCCATTATTTCTTCCGAATTCTCCGCTTCACGCATGGCAGAAGTGGCACATGCCCTCCAGTCTTTCACATCGTATACTTCCATGAGATATTTGAAAGCCTTCATGGTTTTGGCGAGCTTTTTTGCTTTGCTCCCGGATATGTTGCCCGTATCAAAAACAGATGCCCCAAGTCTGATAGGCACCCGGGTAAGTGATAGTTTTTTAATGATCAGATTGGAATCATCTTCAATGATGTCGGCGATAAGTAACCTTACGGCATTGGACCCTATGTCAATAGCACCAAACCTCAAAATGTAACGCCCATTGCGGAAAGTTTTTCCTGAAGTAAAGCAATTTTCGCTATTGCGTCTGATTCTTTTTTGCGTTCAATCTCCAGGACTTTTTCCGGGGCATTTTGCGCAAAGCGTTTGTTTGACAATTTGATTTGAACGGACTGCAAAAAGCCCTGTGTGTAGTTGAGTTCATCCCTTATCTTCCCTACCTGGCCTTCCGCATCAACAGTATCGCCGAAGGGTACTGCATATTCTGCTGTCCCGGTCACGAAAGTGAAAGCCTGAGCCGGCATATCAACATTCCGGTAAACGGCGCTCACGTTAGCCAAACGGTAGAACAGTGGATAAAACCGGGTATCGGAATCTGTGTCTCCACGCAAATAGATTTCGATGGGTTCCTTGTTAGGAATGTTGTTTTGCTTGCGGATATTTCTCAACTGCGTGATGGCATCTGTAGCCCGGTTGAACCCTTCCGTAAAATTATTGTCCACTGCGGTGGCATGCGGCCAGGGCGCAATTACAAGCGCCTCGGCTGGGGTTTTGCGATCAGCAAGCAAATGCCACATTTCTTCCGTGATGAAAGGCATCAGCGGATGCAGCAGTTTGAGCAGTTTTTCAAAATGTCCTGTCACCTTACTAAGGGTATCGTGATCGATTCGCTCACCATAAACGGGCTTTACTGCTTCGAGGTACCAGCTACAGAAGTCATTCCACGCAAATTTGTAACAGGTCATCAGCATATCCGACATCCGGAATTTACTGTAGTGATCGTTGATTTCATCAATCACCTGTGAGAATCGGTTGTCCATCCATTCGATGGCAAGGCCTGCCACTTCGGGTTGTTTGCGCTCTTCAGGTTCCCAACTTTTCACCAGGCGAAGGGCATTCCAGATTTTATTGGAAAAGTTCCGGCCTTGCTCGCAAAGCGCTTCGTCAAATAACAAATCATTTCCGGCAGGGGAAGAAAACAACATACCAACACGCACGCCGTCGGCTCCGTAAGTTTTCATCAGCTCGATCGGATCGGGTGAGTTTCCAAGCGATTTGCTCATCTTCCTGCCTTGCTGATCGCGCACGATGCCTGTGTAGTACACATTTTTGAATGGCTTCTCACCGCGGTATTCGTAACCGGCGATGATCATACGCGCCACCCAGAAAAACATAATTTCCGGAGCGGTAACGAGATCGTTGGTGGGATAATAATAGTCAACTTCTTCTTTGCTGTAAAAGCCATTGAAAACCGAAATGGGCCAAAGCCAGGAAGAGAACCAGGTGTCGAGCACATCTTCGTCCTGACGTAAATCTGAAGCCTGAAGGTACAATCCGGTCTTTTCCTGTGCCATTTGCAGTGCTTCCACTTCATCCAGCGCAATAACAAAATCATTTTCGCCTGTCCCATAATAATAGGCAGGAATACGATGCCCCCACCAGAGCTGTCGCGAAATACACCAGTCCTTTACATTCTCCATCCAGTTGCGATAGGAGTTTTTGAATTTCGGTGGCCAGAATTGTACATCGTCGTTCATGACATGCTCAAGAGCAGGCTTGCTAAAATCGTGCATTTTTACAAACCACTGCAAGGAAACTCTTGGTTCGATGGGCACATCGGTGCGTTCGGAATATCCTACTTTATTCGTGTAAGGCTCCTGTTTTACCAGATGACCGCCTGCCTTCAGGTCGGATGTTATCTTTTTGCGGACATCAAAACGATCTTCACCGATATAAAGCGTTGCGGCTGGACTCATTGTACCGTCTTCATTGAGCACATCGATTACTACCAGATTGTGCTTCACCCCCAGATCATAGTCATTTACATCGTGTGCGGGAGTCACTTTCAGGCAGCCGGTACCAAATTCCATGTCGACATACTCATCTGCAATGATCGGAATCTCGCGATTTACAAGTGGTACGATCGCTTTTTTACCGTGGAGATGGGTATAACGTTTGTCTTTCGGGTTTACACAAATGGCAGTATCGCCAAGAATGGTTTCCGGACGGGTGGTGGCAATGGTCACCCATTCATCGCTGGAGCCGTCTATCTTGTATCGCACATGATAGAGCGAAGAATTTACTTCTTTGTGGATTACTTCTTCATCGCTCACGGCGGTTTTGGCCGAAGGATCCCAGTTTACCATGCGTTTTCCACGATAGATGAGTCCTTTTTTATGTAAATCAATAAATGTATCGATTACACTGCGCGAATAGTCGGGATCCATGGTAAAATTCTCCCGATCCCAATCGCAGCTCGCGCCGAGTTTTTTGAGTTGTTCGAGTATGATTCCCCCGTGTTTGTTTTTCCATTCCCAGGCATGGGCCAGAAAGTCTTCACGGCTCAGATCGCTTTTTTTAATGCCTTCCGCGCGGAGTTTCTGTACGACTTTGGCTTCCGTGGCAATCGATGCGTGGTCGACACCGGGTACCCAACAGGCGTTTTTGCCTTCCATGCGGGCTTTGCGCACGAGGATGTCCTGAATGGTATTGTTCAGCATATGCCCCATATGCAATACACCGGTTACGTTGGGAGGTGGAATTACAATGGTATACGGTTCGCGCTCATCGGGCACGGATTTGAAAAACTCATGTTCCAGCCAATACTGATACCATTTGGACTCAGAAGCAGCGGGATCGTATACTTTGGAAATTTCCATAAAAATGCTTGAAATACAATTGAGACAAAGAAGGCGCAAATTTAGAAAAATGGGCGCATGGGTGGTCGAAGAAATTTGCAGGCTGACATCACCAGGGGAGATGCAGGCTGTTAAACTTTTGTTAAGCACCAAAGCAGGGGAAACGAAGTCTGTACATTTACGTTTAGAAACTAAAAATCGAACCCATGAAAAATTTCTTTCTTTCGTTTGCGATGCTCGCTTTCGTTGTATCATCCGGATTTGCTCAGGACGCAAAAGCACTTACCGGTGGTCCTCAAATCACAGTTGACAAAGAAGTACACGATTATGGCACCATCAAACAAGGTGCAAACGGTACGTCAGAATTTTTGATCACCAACAATGGAAATGAGCCTTTGATTATTTCTAATGCGAAAGGATCTTGTGGATGTACTGTACCTGAGTGGCCAAAAGAACCAATCATGCCTGGTCAATCAGCAAGTATGGCAGTGCGATACGACACCAAACGTGTGGGTGCGATCAACAAATCTGTTACGATCACCTCTAATGCAGCCAACAATCCAAACTCGGTGGTACGCATTAAAGGGAATGTCCTCGCTTCTGAAAACACAGGCGATATGCCAGTGAAAAAGTCAGAAGGTGCGCCAATGGCCAACTAAGAAATTTCAAACAACGATATAAAACCGCTGTACTTTTGTGCAGCGGTTTTTTTATAGTTTAAAAATCAGCAGATAATGAATCATAACTCCGGTTTTTTTATCCCTTAAAATTTCGGAGTTTTGCACTCTTCAAAACTGCCTTTATGCCAACTATTTCTCAGAAAGCCCACCGCATGCCAGAATCTCCGATCAGGAAATTAATGCCATTTGCCGTAAAGGCCAAGGCAGAAGGTAAAAAAGTTCTCCATCTCAATATCGGTCAACCTGATATCAAAACGCCGGATGTGGTTTTGGAGAAAATGAAAAACATTGACAGATCGGTGATTGAATACGCACCATCTGAAGGATTTGCAGGCTACCGGGAAAAATTGGCGGGATATTACCAAAAACGTGGTATCCCAGTCAAACCAGAAGAAATTATGGTGACGACGGGCGGTTCTGAAGCTCTGATTTTTGCTATGATGACCTGTTTTGATCAGGATGACGAAGTGATCATTCCCGAACCTTATTATGCAAATTACAGTGGATTTGCCACAATGGCCGACGTAAAAGTGATACCTATCACCTCCCGCATCGAAAATGGATTTGCACTTCCACCTGTCGCGGAGTTTGAGACGTTGATTACAGAAAAAACGAAAGGTATAGTGCTCTGCAACCCGGGAAATCCTACCGGTCGTCTTTACACACAGGAAGAGCTTCAGGGAATTGCGGCTTTAGCCAAAAAATACGACCTCTATATTATAGCGGACGAAGTGTACCGTGAGTTTTGTTACGACGGGGCAGAACCCTTCAGTGCTTACAACCTTGAAGGATTGGAAGAACATATAATTCTGATTGACTCCGTTTCGAAGCGATACTCCATGTGCGGTGCGCGCATCGGGGCATTGATCACAAGAAATACCAGGGTGCGAAAGGCTGCCATGAAATTTGCCCAGGCGCGATTGAGCCCGCCCACTTTCGGACAAATTGCTGCTGAAGCGGCACTCGATACTCCACAATCTTATTTTGAAGAAGTGATTGAAGAATACGTAGCGCGCAGAGACTTTACAGTGACCGAATTAAATAAAATTCCAGGGGTGCTTTGTCCCTTGCCAAGTGGTGCTTTTTATTGCATCGCGCAACTACCTATTGACAATAGCGACCGGTTTTGCCAATGGCTTTTGGAATCATTCAGTTATAAAAACACAACAGTGATGCTGGCTCCGGCCACAGGGTTTTACATTACCCGCGGTTTGGGCGAGCAGGAAGTTCGTCTGGCTTATGTCCTGAACAAAAAAGATCTGCGCACTGCACTGGGTATTTTGAGTAAAGCACTTGAAGTATATCCCGGTCGGATCGCTGAAAACGCTAATATCTTATCCTCATCTATCTAATGACCCAAACAAACGAAGTTTCACAATTACTTCAACGATTAAGCGAATCAGCCACGCTGGCTATGACAAGGAAAAGTCGCGAACTGGCGGCTAAAGGAGTGCAAGTGATCAATCTGAGTTTGGGTGAACCTGATTTTGAAACACCGGATTTCATCAAAGCTGCTGCAAAAGATGGTATCGATAAGAATTTCACGCATTATATGCCGGTAAACGGGTATGATGATTTTAGGAAATCGATATCCGAAAAATTTAAACGCGATAACAACATTGCGTACAGCCCTGAACAGATTGTTGTCTCCACTGGGGCCAAACAGTCGATTATCAATGTGATCCTGAGCGTCGTAAATCCAGGTGACGAAGTAATTTTACCAGCTCCGTATTGGGTATCATATATTGAAATGGTGAAAATGGCTGGGGCAACTCCCATTGTTATTAACTCTTCGATAGAGAATAATTATAAAATTTCCCCTGCCGAATTTAGGGCTCATATAACGCCTAAAACGCGGATGATGATTTACAGTTCGCCCTGCAATCCAAGCGGGTCTGTTTTTAGCGAAAGCGAAATACGCGACCTGGCGAAGGTGGTAGCCGAAAATCCGCAAATGCTCGTAATAAGCGACGAAATTTATGAGCACATCATTTTCAGCGGGAAAAATTTCAGTATGGGATCTATTCCGGAAGTTTACGATCAGGTAATCACGGTGAATGGCGTGGCTAAAGGTTGGGCGATGACAGGCTGGCGCATAGGTTATCTCGGCGCTCCATTGTGGATAGCAAAAGCGTGCACCAAACTTCAGGGACAGTTTACTTCGGGTGCGAGCAGCATTGCACAACGTGCAGCCAAAGCTGCTGTAGAAGCCAATCCGCGTGAAACGGATTATATGCGGGACACCTTTCTGAAAAGAAGGAGCCTGATGACACAATTGCTGGGCGAAATTGATGGTGTGGAAAACAACACCCCGGAAGGGGCTTTTTATATGTTTCCGCGGATTTCCTCCTTTTTTGGCAAAAGCCACAATGGAATCACGATTTCAAATAGCGACGATCTGGCTGAATATATCCTGAGCGAAGGTCACGTGGCTACCGTAAGTGGTGATGCTTTTGGCTCGCCGGAATGTCTCCGTATATCTTATGCTGCCGCAGATTCGGATCTCAAAGAAGCGGTGAAACGCATGAAATCTGCTCTGGAAAAACTCCAATAAATTATGACTAACGCGTCGATAGACGAGCTCTTCAACCGCTTTAATAATGTTACGGCCCTGGTGGTTGGTGATGTAATGATCGACGCGTACGTATGGGGTAAAGTGGATCGGATTTCGCCTGAAGCACCAGTGCCGGTTGTTAGCGTAACCGCAAAAGAAAATCGACTGGGTGGAGCTGCCAATGTCGCCCTGAATCTTGCAGCGCTCGGTGCGAAGCCTATCGTCTGCGCCATAGCTGGCACGGATCAGAAAGGCGAAACTCTGGCAGAATTGCTTTCAGAAAGAGGGATGAGCCGTGACGGCATGGTGTTTTCAGCCTTGCGGCAAACGACTGTGAAAACCCGGGTGATCAGTAACCACCAACACATAGTCAGGGTGGATGAAGAAAGCCTTTTACCACTAAACACCGAGGAAGAAAAGGCCTTTCTCGAAAGCGTAAAAAATATCTTGTCTCGTGAAAAACCGGATGTGGTCATTTTCGAAGATTATAATAAAGGTTTGCTTACGCCAAATGTGATTACTGCGATTATTGCCATGGCGCAACAAGAGGGAATTCCAACAGCAGTCGACCCCAAAAAGGATAACTTTTTTGAATACCGGGAAGCAACGTTATTCAAGCCAAATCTGAAAGAATTGATGGAAGGTTTGAAGGTAGACATTCCCAAAAAAGATCACCTCTCTCTGGAAAAGGCTGTCAAAGAAATGGAAGGCCGGATTCAAAACAGGATTTCATTAATCACCCTGAGCGAAGAAGGAATTTATGTGAAGCAAAATGGAAAAAGTGAACGAATTCCAGCCCATGTCCGGAAAATTGCAGACGTCTCGGGTGCTGGCGATACGGTGATCAGTGTGGCCAGCCTTTGCCTCGCTTTGAATACGGACATCACTTTTCTCGCTTCCCTTGCAAACCTCGCCGGGGGATTGGTTTGTGAAAAAGTGGGTGTTGTACCAATAGAAAAATCACAACTGCTGGCAGAAGCCAAAACGCATCTCGGGCAACTTTAAAAGTCAGAGATTGTTAGATTCAAGTGATTGGTCTAATATTTGAAATTTATGAAACACGATAATGTAACTCCTTATAAAACATCTGATCCCAAAAAGGAGCAGGTGGCCAAAATGTTTGATAATATCGCCGGGAGTTATGATTTTCTGAATCACTTTTTTTCTTTGGGCATCGATAAATTGTGGCGCAAAAAAGCCGTGAATCTATTGCGTGACTTAAAACCCAAACAGGTGCTTGACGTGGCCACTGGTACGGGTGATTTTGCTTTTGAAACACTGAAGCTCAATCCGGATAATGTAACGGGCATTGATATTTCAGCAGGTATGCTCGCAGTGGGAAGGCAAAAAATAGCCGCGAGAAAACAATCTGCCAAAATGGAATTCGTACTTGGTGACTCTGAAAAATTGCCATTTTCAGACAATCAATTCGATGCCATTACGGTGGGTTTCGGGGTGCGCAACTTCGCAAATCTGCTCAATGGATTAAGAGAGATGAAACGCGTTTTGCGGCCCGGAGGTCGATTGGTTGTCCTTGAGTTTTCGAAACCCAAGCGTTTTCCAATGAAGCAGCTGTATTTCACCTATTTCAGATTTGTGATGCCGACGATCGGAAAAATTGTATCCAAAGATAAATCCGCTTACACTTATCTTCCGGAATCGGTGATGGCTTTTCCGGAAGGTAAAGACTTTGAAGAAAAACTTCGCGAAGCAGGCTTTACGAATATTCAAACGACGCCGGTGACAGGCGGAATTGCTTCGATTTACCACTGTCAGAAATAATAATTGTTTATTTTCGTTTTACGAAAGACATAAAAATACATTTGTTGCGTAAACTACTCATTTTAAGCATTATTTGTTTTGCAGCTACAGCTGCCGGAGCTCAGAATGTCAGCACCACAAATTTGCCGCGATTTGATCGTAAACCCTATCATTTTGGTTTTGCCCTCGGTTTTAATACCGCCGATTTTTATGTTGACCGGTACACCAATCCGAGTTTCACGGATTCCCTCTTGAGTGTAAACACCGATAATCAACCCGGTTTTAATCTTGGAATTATCACTTCACTCAATTTCAACAAAAATATTTCTATCAGATTTCTGCCTACTTTGAGTTTTCAGGACAGAGCTCTGAATTATATCTTCTATGCGGGAGGTGACAGCACGACGACTTATACCAAAAGGGTTGAGTCGACTTTTATAGAATTTCCAGTCAATTTTAAATTCCGCACCAACAGGGTTCGGAATTTCGCCGCTTACGCGCTCGCCGGCGCCAAGTACAGTATCGATATGCAATCTCAAAAGGATGTAAAAAATCAGCTGGTAGAGGATCTTATTGTGAAAACCATTGCGAATGATTATGCCCTTGAATTTGGTGGAGGATTGGATTTCTTTTTGACCTATTTTAAATTTGGTATAGAATTAAAAATGGCGGTTGGAATGCCGAATTTACTCGTGCCTGACGACACCCAATTTTCCGATCCCATCCGGTCATTGAGAAGCCGCACTTTCATGATCAGCTTTACCTTTGAAGGTTAAGGCATGTCTAACCTGATTGACATTGCAATCAAACCTGAGTTTGCGGATGATCCTGCAGAAATCCGAAAAGCACTTGGAATTGATCAGAACTTCCCTTTTCGTATTGTTCGACGATCGATCGATGCCAGAAAAAGACAAGTACTTATTAGACTTCGCTGCGAAATTTCAAACCGAAATTCGCTTCCTCACATTCCTGCCTTTGAACTCAAACCGAGGAATGTATCCAACGCCCGGGAAGTGTATATCGCCGGATCGGGTCCTTGCGGACTGTTTGCCGCAATACGACTCATCGAAACCGGTATCAGGCCCATCATTCTCGAAAGAGGAAAAGACATCAGAAGCCGACGACGAGATTTGGCTGCGCTCAACAAAGATCATGTGGTAAATCCCGAATCCAACTACTGTTTTGGCGAAGGTGGTGCCGGCACTTACAGCGACGGAAAACTGTACACACGATCAAAAAAAAGAGGAAGCGTGGAGGAAATTCTTCAAAGCCTTGTTGCCTTTGGGGCACCGGAAGCTATTTTGGTCGACGCACACCCGCACATCGGTACGAATAAACTTCCGAAGCTGATTGAAGCAATTCGGCAATTCATTCTGGAATGCGGTGGTGAGGTGCGTTTTGGCTCAAAACTGACCGATATACGGGTGGTGAACAATCAGGTGAGGGAAATTGTGGTAAACGAAAATGAACGAATTTCCTGCGATGCACTGATCATCGCTACAGGACATTCGGCCAGAGATATTTTCCACCTCCTGCACAACCGCGGTATCCTTATAGAAGCAAAACCTTTTGCGCTCGGGGTTCGGGTGGAACATCCGCAGGAAATTATCGATCAGCTTCAATACCATTGTCAGACCCGGAGTCCCTATTTGCCGCCGGCTTCATACAGTTTGGTTCAACAGGTAGACAACAGAGGGGTATATTCTTTTTGCATGTGTCCGGGTGGAATTATTGCGCCATGTGCGACTGCGCCTGGTGAAATTGTGACCAACGGCTGGTCGCCGAGTAAACGCAATAATCCATATGCCAATTCAGGCATGGTGGTAAGTATTCTGCCGGAAGATTACGATCCCAAAGGCACGGGCAATCCACATTCAGCGCTCAACTATCAGCGTGCCGTAGAAGTATCTGCTTTCAATCTTGGAGGTGGTGGTCAAACCGCACCCGCTCAGCGACTCGTCGATTTCACCTCAAAGCGCGTAAGCACTGATTTACCAAAATGCAGCTATCAACCCGGATTGCGATCAGCCGAATTGCGCGAATGCCTGCCCCCGACGGTGAGCAATAGGCTCAGCGAAGCTTTCAAAGCTTTCGGCAAATCTATGCCCGGATATTTTACCAATGAAGCGGTGCTGTTGGCCACAGAATCGCGAACTTCCTCGCCGGTGAGAATACCGCGCAATGAAGCCATGCAACACCCGCAGGTTTCCGGTCTTTATCCTGCCGGAGAAGGAGCTGGATATGCCGGAGGAATTGTATCGGCTGCGATGGATGGCCAGAAAGTTGCCGACGCCATCGTTATTTGGTTGGAAACCGGCGCCGGATCTCAGAAGAAATAATTGCGGCAGAAACCGCTACATTTAAAGATTCGCCCCCACCCACCTGCGTTATGGAGATTTTTTCACTTATTCGGGCTTTCAGATTCTCACTGATTCCATGAGATTCTGATCCAAAGATGACGATAGGGTTTTTATCAAAATTGACGTCGTAGATTGATGTACCATTCATATCAGCTCCGTAAATATTTTTTCCTTCCGGCAAATTCGAGATCAACTCCGTCAAATCAGTATAAATAACCTGAACGCGGAACAAACTACCCATGCTGGCCTGAACAACTTTCGGATTGTATAAATCCACACTCTCATTGCTACAAATGAGTTGAGTAAAACCAAACCAGTCGCATAAACGGATGATTGTGCCCAGATTTCCAGGATCGCCTACACCATCCAGCACGAGCGTGGGTGATGAAAAGGTAATTTCCGACACATATGGAAATTTCCGGCAAACTGCTAAAATCCGATTCGGCGTTTTTAAACCAGACAAGATTTCGAGTTCTTTGGGACTTACTGAAATGGCATTTTCCGGAAGGGAGAAATGGAACTCACTTTTATCACCGGTATAAATCACCTGTTGCACTAAACCTCCGTTATTGTTACGCAACGCTTCTTCTGTAAGTTTGACCCCTTCGACCAGAAACAACCCGTTTAGATCACGGTACTTTTTTTGTTGAAGCGATTTAATCAACTTTGACGCGCTATTCGATAATTTTTCAGACATTTTGGACACCTCCGTAAGACATTGAACGCACAAAGATGGTATAAGTATTTTGCTTTTTTGTTGGTTGGCCTGGCTTTACTCGCTTCCGAAGGTTGTAATTCCACCAAGAGATTGGAAGCAGATGAATATCTGTTGCGCCGAAACAACATCGAATTTGAAACGTCCCAAAAAAAAATCAGCAAAGACCCACTCCATCAGACCATTCGACAGCAACCAAATCGCCGTCTGCTTGGAGTTTTTCCGATTTATTTATGGGCTTACAATGTTCCAAATCCCGAAAAGGCCGATAAAGTAAATCGTCGTCGTCTTGCCAAACTCGAAAAAAAGAATGAAAAAAGGCTGGCGAAAGGAAAGGAGCCCAAAGTATTTAAACCACACGGCACCTGGTGGCGCGAGACTGTTGGCGAGGCTCCCGTTATTTACGACAGTGCATCCACTACCCGCAGTGTAAATCAATTGGAGATTTATCTGATTAAACACGGGTGGTTTAATGCCGAAGTAAGCGCATATACCGATACCCTTCCCAATCAGCGGATCAATGCGGTGTATTCAATCAGAAAACGCACACCTTATAGGATTGACAGCATTTATCTGGAAATTCCTGATGTGAGGCTCACATCTTTGGTGATGGAATCCAGAGAAATAAGGACAAATGTGAAATCCGGCGATCAGTTCAACATTGACAAACTGAATGATGAACGCACATTGCTGACCAATTATTTCAGAAATCGTGGATATTATGATTTCAATAAAGAACTCATCTATTTTGATGTCGACAGCGCGCACAGCAACCATACGGTGAATGTGACTTTGGGCATCATTCCCAGAAGGATCCCTTATGCAGGAGATCCCGACTCACTATTGCTTGCACCGTATAAGCGCTATCAGATTCGCAGTATTACCATCATCGATCAGCCTGTGGCACGACTCACGCCAATTACCAGTTCAGATACCATCCTTATTGGAGAATACACCATTATTGATCAGAATCAACTGCAGGTAAAGCCGCGTACGCTTTCGCAAAATGTCTTGTTTAAACCTCAGGATTATTACTATCTGGATAGGGTGACCAGAACTTATCAGCGAATGAGTGCCTTACCAATTGTAAGAAGCACAGCCATCCAATTTGAACCGGTCTCGGATGATATAAACAATACCCTTCTGGATTGCAGGATTTCACTGACACCCGCTCCCAAGCAAAATGTGTCTTTGGAATGGAGGGGCACCAACAGAGGAGGATTTTTGGGCGTGATGGGCGCATTGAGCTATAAAAACAGAAATATTTTTGGTGGAGCCGAACTGTTTGAGATTAATATTTCGGGAGGTTTGGAAGCGCAGCGACTACTTACCCAATCAGAGGTGGTGGAAGAAAGTAGCAGTGGAGTAAGAAATAGTCTAACGTTTAACACACTGGAATTCGGACCCGAAGTTGTGCTCACATTTCCAAAATTTCTTTTACCCATAAAATCAGAAAGGTTTTCCAAAAGATCGGATCCGCGCACCACCTTAAGAGCCAATTTATCCTATCAACTCCGCCCGGATTACGAACGCACGAGATCGTTTGCTTCCATCACTTACAAATGGTCTGAAAGTGATCAGAAACAATGGGCAATAAGTCCGCTCGAACTCAGTCTAATCAAAATTTTTAAATCAGAACTGTTTCAATCCCAGCTCGAAACGCTTGGTGACCCTTTCCTGCTCAATAGTTTTCAGGATCATTTCATACAAGGCACGCGGATCGCATACACGTTCAACTCAAGGAGGCCCGGCACTGCCTCGAAAAACCTTTATTTTTATCACGGTGAAGTGGAAAGTGCAGGTTCTTTGCTTCGTGGGATGTACCAGCTCGCCGATGCTCCGGCTGATGAGAACGGTAACTACAAAATTCTGGATATCAATTTTGCCCATTATCTAAAAACAATTCACGATTTTCGGTACTACCGGATACACAACGAAAAAATGAGTACAGCTTACCGGTTGGCAGGAGGCGTCGGTGTGCCGCTGACCAATCTCAATGTTTTGCCTTTCGAGAAAAGTTTTTTTGGCGGTGGTGCCAACAACATTCGCGCATGGCAGGCCCGGACTCTCGGACCGGGTTCATATCGCGATCCCGAGAGGAATTTTGACAAAATCGGGGATATTTTGATTGAGGGCAATATTGAATACCGCTTTGACCTGATTAAGGTTTTGGAAGGAGCGCTCTTCGTGGATGCCGGGAATATCTGGAACATTCGGGCAGATGAGGCTCGTCCCGGGGCAGATTTTCAGGCAGACAGGTTTTTGAGTGAAATAGCTGTAGGTGCTGGAATTGGTTTCAGATTTAATTTTGACTTTTTTCTGATCCGGATAGATGCAGGACTTCAAATAAAAGACCCCTCTCTTGACCCCGGTGAACGCTGGTTATTTCAGGGCAAGGATAAGTACAATGACTATATCAGGCAGCTAAATGAAGACCGCCCAAGTCCGTTATCACCTTATGAGTGGAGATGGAATCTGAATTTGGGTATAGGTTATCCATTCTGAGCGCAAAAAAGTTCGAAGCAAAGATTTTGTAGTTTTGTCGCTTATCTGATATCCATGGGTTGGTTTAAAAGAATCAAAGAAGGCATTACCACTT
>JBGTLS010000059.1:0-3811 GCA_041744015.1 Cryomorpha sp.
GTTTAATTTCCATCAACAACGACATTCCGGAAGATTTTAAAGAATACGATAACAAATTGAGATTTGGCGTGTATTTTCAGGGTGGCGCCAATTTTTTTGTGCGCGAAAATCTGGGATTTGGATTGATCTACGGACAGTCGAAATACAGCAACAGCGTGAATGTGATAAACCTGAATACGATGGTAACCGGCATTTTGTCAGATGATATTCTGGTGCAGTATGTGGGTGTGAACGTCGCTGTGCGACTCGAATTGTCCAATATGTTTTCATTTATTCAGGTAAATGGAGGAATTGGTCATACGAAATATAATAACAACGCTCGAATAATATATCCCTTAACCATTACTGGAAGCGGAGCAGGTGGTCATCTGGATGCCACTTACCACATGAGCATGGGAATGGGTATTTATATATTGTTATCCGTTGGTTTGAAAGGTATCTCCGTTCAAAATTTGCAATTGGATTTTGGAGATGGATTTACGCCGGAAGAAATTAGCGAATACGAAGCAGAATTTACCCGTAATCCTACCCTGGGAGTAGGAAGACTGGAAGTTGGTTTTGGTTTCGCAATCGCTTTTTGACCAGCAGAATTTGTACAGACCTGGAACAAATTCTTTCCGGGGGATTTTACGCTTGTATAAACACCATTGTACATGCCGCTGATGAAAACATGAACAGCGCCACCAACACAACAAAAAGCTTATAACGAAAAGACTCAGCTACTTCTACAGCAGCGTCTGGAAACAGAAATAAATATGTTTTTTCGACAATTTTTTTTACGACAGTCATAGGGCAAAATCCGGCGAGACCCGGGAGGTTTTGGTTGAATACAAAGAAACGATTTTTATCAAAAATAAAAAACCCACTTTAAGGTTCTGTAAAGTGGGTATTACGAATGATTTGTGAAATTGTTTTGAACCGGCCCCCTGTCAATTAAAAAATTTAGAATTCCATGCATTCAAGCTGAACTTTTGGTTGGTTACAAACCAAAAATAAGATACAATGCCACTTAGGAATATCAGGTTCCAGCCGAAAGCTGCCACACGGTAAAAATTAAAATAGTTTCCCTGAGCGTCACCAAACCATATAGCGGGAAGCAGCAGGCTGATCAGGGCTGAAAGCACGGCAATGCTCACAACCAAATGCTGAAGTTTTTGTTTGGGCCAGGCAAGAACTGCACGAAGCCATGAAATTTCTCCACCCCATTGATGAACCAAATAAAATCGCCCATCGGAAAGAGGAGCAAAGAGAAGCGGATCCTTATTGGCGTCTTCCAAACGGAACATCTCTGAAGGCGCCAGAATCATGAGGGAAGGTGTTTTTTGACCGGTCTTCGTTTCCAAAGCCTTCAATTTGGAAACCGCTTCGTAGGGGATCTTATTTTTAAAATGTCTGGTGGACAAAAAACGCAATCTGTATTTGACAGCGATCTCTTTGATGTTTGCGAGCGAGAAAATATTTTCCTCATCGAGGAATTCCAAATTCAGCAACCCGGCAGAAGTGACACCTGATTCTAACAGGTTGTGCAACCGTTTTTCTCTTTCCCAATCAGCTACAAATAAATCCTGAATTTGCGAAAGCAGATCATCAGAAGCTTCCTGAATTCCGGCGTTGCGCGATCTTTTCAGCTCATTTTCCAATTTCACATTCGCAAACATTCGGATGTTGTTTTAGAGTTAAGAATTATGAAGATAACAAATCTTCCCGCAATTGGTTGCTCCGATCAGTTCAAAAATAATCCTCCGACCATGCTGCCACTTTGATTTTTGATCAGGGACAGAAATTTCAGATTCGTAAGCAAAATTTTGTCCCGTTCTTCATCTGAGATGGCCATTACAAGTTTGACTTTATCTTTCTCCCCCAGGCGAATGATACGGGCCACATCGTAAGCTGTTAAATCTGTAGATGTCAATTCCGGAAATTTAATATTGTCCATAAATTTCAAATGTCGGGACAGTGCGTGCATGACCTCATCACTTACAGGAACAAAAATGCGAGAGTCAAATAGCGAAACCTCCCCTCCGGGGTAAAGTTTATCTTCCAGGCGGGGATAAAATTTCTCAACTTTAAATAATTGTGTAGCTTCAATTTCGATATCAAAAGAACCGTTTGAATGTCTTTTGATAATTCGATGAAGGCGGACCAGGCACCCAAAACCCACTGCTGTTCCATCAATTGTATAAGGAATTCCGAATGACAGTGAAATGTTTTCGCAATCTTCGATCAGTTGGCGATACCTCTCCTCAAATATGTGAAGCTTGGTTTTTTCTCCGGGAAGGAGAAAGACCTGCAGCGGAAATAAAGCGAGTTGCGTCTTTTGCATGGCTTCTGAATTATTTAGATCAAAACAATTAAGATGCCAAAAGGATCGAGGCATTTAATCTTCTTCTGAGATAATTACAAATATCTCTTCGTTTTCCCTTTTCATGCGATACTGTTCCCTGGCAAATTTTTCGAGGGACGCTTTGTTTGTGGTGAGTTCCTCTATTTGATTCTGAGCATCTTGTGTTTCAGACTCGAGATACTCCATTTGATTTTTAATCTGATGCAACTTGTATTTGATACCAATTTGAGAAATCATATCATGGGCGTCAAAAAAGAATATATAAAGCAGGAAAATAATGAATACCGCCATGTAGCGATTTCGCAATATTCTGGGGACACGATTGATCATGTTCAAATATACACAAGTTGAAGCTGAGGTTTTTTACTTCCCGCGTCAGTTTTAAACAGGGGGATGGGGAAAGGAGGCGTAAGGCGTAAGGCGTTAGGGATAAGGCGGATGGCGTAAGGTATAAGGCGTTAGGGATAAGGCATAAGGTATAAGGCGTAAGGTTTAAGGGGTAAGTCGTTCGGTATAAGGCATAAGGTATAAGGGGTATATGGTATAAGGTGTAAGTCGTTAGGTATAAGGCATAAGTCGATAGGTATAGGTTGCCCCCATTTTTACTTACGCCTTATGCCTTGTTACTTCCGCCTTACGCCTTGTTACTTCCGCCTTCCGCCTTGTTACTTAGGTCTTACGCCTTGTTAATCAATCCTTTCGCCTTATTTCTTTTGCCTTACGCCTTGTTAATCAAGCATTTCTATTTATGCCTTTTTCTTACGCCTTGTTAATCACGCTTTATGCCTTTTTCTTACGCCTTGTTACTTACGCCTTATGCCTTTTTCTTACGCCTTGCTCCTAACTTCTTACTTCTTTCGACTTATGCCTTACGCCTAATATTTTATTCCAAAAAAGGATACCGATAGTCCGTAGCCGATACAAAAGTTTCCTTGATGGTGCGGGGCGAAACCCATCTGAGCAAATTCAAATAGGACCCGGCTTTGTCATTGGTTCCTGAGCCGCGGGCTCCTCCAAAGGGTTGTTGCCCGACCACAGCTCCCGTCGGTTTGTCATTGATGTAAAAATTTCCAGCTGCGTTTTCAAGTTTCTTCATGGCCAATGCAATCGCATATCGGTCCTGAGAAAAAACAGCACCTGTAAGGGCGTACTCAGAAGTGCTATCAACCACGTCCAGAATTTCTTCAAACTTTGCAGGTTCATAGATGTAAATGGTCATTACGGGGCCGAATATTTCTTCCTTCATGGTTCGGAATTCCGCATTGGTTGTCACCACGACTGTGGGTTCGATAAAATATCCTTTTGATCCATCGTAATTTCCACCAACGATAATTTCGGCGTCCTTCTGTTTTTTGATGAAATCAATGTACCCGGTAATTTTATCAAAAGATCGTTTGTCGATGACTGCATTGATGAAATTAGAAAAATCGCGTGGATTGCCCATTTTAAAGCTCTTCACATCTTTAA
>JBGTLS010000060.1:0-2240 GCA_041744015.1 Cryomorpha sp.
CCGGGAGGGGGAAATGGCGATTGGACCAATAGCAATGAAGCGAATGTCATGACCCAGGATGCCAACAATCCGGCTCATTGGTATAAGGAAATGATACCAGTAAATTTTTATGGACAGGATCCCGGGGTTTTTTATGAAACCGGAATCAGCTTTTTGATCAAACGCAAAAGTGGTGCAGCTGTAGATGGCGGCGAACCAAAATCAGCCGATCAGAATGTACCGCTTATCCCGCTCTCCTGCGTTGACCGGATATGTCCGTTTCCACAAAAATGGTTTCAGGACGAATACCTCTATATCGTTTATAACAACAACATTGAAACGAATGCCGGATTGCAGAATCTCTCACCGGATGAAGCTGTGATCGTATACAGATACCGTATCAATGGCGGACCGTTACTAACGCTGCAGGGCGATGACGATCGCTTTAAACTCACCTATGATGGTGATGGTTTCTTTTCGACCGTGATGCTACCGGAAGAATTTTTTGAACTGAATCCCGGAGAAAATATTACGCAGATACGGGTGCTGATTACCAAGCCACCATTTAATGTACCTCCATTTTCCGCTCCTGCAGACCTCGAACCGGGTTGTGTCGAATAAACCATTCTTTTCACTTCGGCGATTTGAAGTATTCAAAACCATCACCTCCCGTGGTGGTTTTTTCTTTCCCGTATATTTAGTCATTTCACCATTCGCGTATTTTTCCCCGTAGGGTTGAAAGAACAAGCCTATTTTTGCGTTTTGATTTCAACCCATGATCAAACTCCAGCAAATCACCAAAAGTTATATGGTGGGCGACCGCCCGCTACAAGTACTCAAAGGGATTGATGTGCACATCCGCCAGGGAGAATTGGTCTCCATCATGGGCTCTTCGGGAAGCGGAAAGTCGACCTTGCTCAACATTCTTGGTATTCTGGACAATTACGATGAAGGGACTTATCACCTCAATGGCAGGTTGATTCGCAACCTCAGCGAAACGAAATCTGCAAAATACCGCAGCGAAATGATTGGGTTTATTTTCCAGTCATTCAACCTGATCTCTTTTAAAAGCGCAGTGGAGAACGTGGCTTTACCACTATACTATCAGGGTGTAAGTCGTAAAAAACGCAACGAGCTTGCGCGAAAATACCTCGATCGGGTAGGATTACTCGAATGGGCGGAACATACCCCCAACGAACTCAGTGGGGGACAAAAACAACGGGTGGCCATCGCCCGCTCCCTGATCTCAAAACCGCGGATCATTCTGGCTGATGAACCGACCGGAGCACTCGATTCCACGACATCATACGCCGTGATGGACCTTTTGCGAGAGGTACATGCGGAAGGTATGACAGTGGTGATCGTCACGCACGAAAACGACATTGCTGAACGTACCAACCGCCTGATCAGATTGAAAGACGGAATGATAGAAAGCCACAACGGACTGTTACAACATGTTTGACCTCGATAAATGGCAGGAAATTTTTGCAACCATTCGAAAGAATAGGTTGCGTACGGCATTGACTGCCTTTGCGGTGATGTGGGGAATTTTCATGCTCGTGGTACTGCTCGGTGCCAGTCAGGGTCTGCAAAACGGGGTGGAAGGGATGTTCGGCAGAAATGCCACCAACAGCCTGGTAGTCTTCACTGGCAAAACCACAGTGGCTTACAAGGGGATGAAACCCGGCCGGATGATTCAGTTAAAAACAGAAGACTACGATTTGGTCAACAGGGTGATAGATGGAATCGAATACGCTTCTGCCCGGTACATGGTGTGGGCGGCTGAGGTCACTTACAAAAAAGAATTCAGTACCTATCCGGTTCGCGCAGTGAACCCCGATCATCAGTTTATCGAAAAATCGGCGATCATGAAGGGCCGGTATCTCAACGAAGCAGATATAACTTCGAAGAGGAAAGTCGCCGTGATCGGCAAAGATGTGGCGAAGGATTTATTTCCGGATGCTGAACCGATCGGGGAATACATCAATGTATTTGGCATCCCATTTAAAGTGATAGGCGTGTTTGACGATATTGGTAGCGATCGGGAAATTCGATACATCTATATTCCGCTTCCAGTGGGTCAACAAATTTTCGGCGCAGGGAACAATATCAATATGTTCCTGGTCACCACTGGGAATCTGCCCTTGGCGGTAACGGTGAGCATGGCGGAAGAAATAGAAACCCTTCTGAAAAATAAATATGCCGTATCTCCGGACGATCAGAGCGCGATTGAAGTGCGCAACAACAATGTGGAGTTTAAA
>JBGTLS010000061.1:0-11449 GCA_041744015.1 Cryomorpha sp.
GGCCCCGATTGTAACAGTAATGGGTCACGTCGATCACGGAAAAACTTCCCTGTTGGATTATATTCGAAAAGAAAATGTGATCGCTGGTGAAGCCGGTGGAATTACCCAGCATATTGGGGCTTACAGCGTGGAAGTTACCGGCGGGCGAAGAATCACGTTCCTCGATACACCTGGTCACGAGGCATTTACTGCCATGCGGGCACGTGGAGCACAGGTTACCGACCTTGCTATTATTGTGGTAGCTGCTGACGACGACGTGATGCCACAAACAAAAGAGGCGATCAACCACGCGCAGGCTGCGGGAATTCCAATGATATTTGCAATCAACAAAATTGACAAACAGGGAGCACAACCCGAAAAAATAAAAGAACAACTGGCCCAAATGAACATCCTGGTCGAAGATTGGGGTGGAAAATATCAGAGCCAGGAGATTTCGGCAAAACAGGGATTGAACATTGACGAATTGCTTGAAAAAGTACTTCTTGAGGCCGATTTGCTTGAACTGAAATCGAATCCCAACAAAAATGCGCTCGGGACGGTTATCGAATCCTCACTTGACAAAGGTCGCGGTTTTGTAACCACCCTTATTGTAGAGTCGGGCACCCTTAAAGTGGGAGATGTTGTTCTCGCCGGCCATTATACAGGTCGCGTAAAAGCCATGTTTAATGAGCGGGGTTCCGAAATAAAATCGGCAGGGCCTTCTATTCCGGTTTCAATGCTGGGTCTTAGTGGTGCACCAAATGCCGGTGACAAATTCAATGTGCTCAGCGACGAACGGGAAGCACGGACCATTGCCTCACGACGTGAGCAATTACAGCGTGAGCAGGGTGTGAGAACACAAAAACACATAACCCTTGACGAAATCGGTCGACGTATCGCAATCGGAGACTTCAAGGAACTCAACATCATCCTGAAAGGTGACGTGGATGGTTCGGTGGAAGCTTTGACTGATTCTCTGCAAAAACTCTCTACTGACAAAATTCAGGTAAACGTCATTCATAAAGGTGTTGGTCAGATTACAGAGAGCGATGTATTGCTCGCCACAGCTTCTGATGCGATCATCGTCGGTTTCCAGGTTCGTCCTTCGGGAGGTGCCAGAAAATTGGCTGAGCGGGAAGAGATTCAAATCAAATTGTATTCCGTGATTTACTCCGCAATCGAGGAAGTGAAAGATGCCATGGAAGGTATGTTGAGCGCCCGAATCGAAGAGCGTATCGTGGGTAATGCCGAAATACGAGAGACTTTCAAAATCTCCAAAGTGGGTACAATTGCCGGATGTTTTGTCACGGATGGTAAGATCAACAGAAATCACAAAGTCCGTATTATCCGAAACGGCATTGTGATCTATTCAGGCAACCTCGGAAGCTTGAAAAGATTCAAAGACGATGTCCGCGAAGTTTCGAAAGGATACGAATGCGGTTTGAACATTGATAAATTCAATGATATCAGAGAAGGAGACGTGGTGGAAGCTTTCGAAGAAGTGGAAGTAAAGCAAACCCTGGCAGACTAAAGTCAGCCAGCCTGGTATCGGGCTTAATCAGTTCAGGTTGCTGTTGCGGGTAGGTTTTTCACTTTCGTGAAAAAACGAAAACTAAACTTGATCAGGAAAGCTGATGCAAAGGCTAATTGCCTGTAACTATCATATCATTGAGCTTTGGCAATTCAATTTGGTCCTTTACAATGTATGAACCCGGATACTCACGGGTCACAGAATTCTTAAATTTTTCACTTTCTATACGCGTGCGGAAATCCCCTACACGCAGCCGAAAGTTAGGTGCCAGGTATGATACGTAAGCTCCCATTTCCGGGTACTTTCGCAAAAATTCCACCCGGGCATTTTGGGCTTCATTGCGTTCACCGAAATAGATTTGTACCCGATATCCGTCGAAATGTGTAGGACGGAGCTTCTTTAAGGAATCAATCCGTGCAATCCGTGAATCCATGTGGACTTCAATCTTTCCTTCATCCCCATTAGACACTTGGTTTGATTCAAAATTTTGGGAAAGGGTATCTTTTTTGGGTTTATAAATTCTCCAATCATCATCTACTTGCGCAGGGAGGGTAGTAGAAATGGCCAGAAAAGTAAGGCAAACAGGGAGGATAATCTTCATAAAATCGAGCGCTTGTCAAACGCGATACAAACTTAGTGCAAAAGTCCCTTGTCATTTTCACCACAATTGATGCCTTAATCAATTGGTTTCACAGGTGTTTCGGAAACCCTTGTCATTACAGTATTTCGGAAGCTATTTAGAATTGATATAAATTATTTACAGCAGTGACAATTTCGGTATAAACCGACCATGTTAACTATTGTTTCTATTAAATTTGCGCAAAAATTTATCCGGCGAATTATCCGAAAATACAATCTGGTATGATTCAAAATTCAAAAGAACTACTGCTGGTTCTGAAATCGTTAAGTGTTGCGCTGATCTTTGCAGGGATCATTGGTTTTGGAGGTGTTGCAGCGCAGGACGGCGAAAAGCTCTTTAAGGGAAATTGTTCCTCCTGTCATAAAGTTGATCAGAATATGACCGGGCCTGCTCTCAAAGGAGTGGAAGAAAGATGGGCTGGTAAAAAAGAACTTCTTTACAAATGGATTAAAAATCCGGCGGCTGTAAAAGATATGGGCGATCCATATGTCAACAAAATGTTGGCTGAATGGGAACCCCGCGCAGGATTAATGACGGCTCAGTCAGTCACTGATGAAGACATTGATGCCATTCTGGACTATGTGAGAAATTGGGCACCTGCAGTTGTTAAAGGTCCGGATGGGCCAGATCCTGTTCCAGTTGACGGTGGTTTGTCGACTACCTGGCTTTTGATCATTCTGTTCATCCTTCTCATTCTAGTTTTCTCTCTTTGGGGTGTCAGATCATCTATTGGCAAAATCAGCGCCGCCATGCGTGCTTCAGAAGGGCTGGAGCCAGAACCTGAGTTTTCTTATGGTCAGCGCGCGAAGTTGTGGTTTTGGGAAAACAAGATTTTTGCATCTGTTGTCTCAATATTGATCGTGGTTTATCTCTCAGTAGCGGGATATGAAGCGCTAATGGGAGTTGGTGTTTATACAGGGTATACTCCGAAACAACCTATTAAATTCAACCACTCACTTCACGCCGGTGAAAATGCGGTGGCCTGTGTTTATTGCCACCACAGTGCCCTGAAAAGCAAACACGCCGGAATTCCTTCTGCCAATATCTGTATGAATTGTCATAAGGGAATCAATCAGGGACGAAACGACGAGGGCACTGCGGAGATTCAAAAGATATACGCAGCAGTCGGTTGGGATGAGGAAAATCAGCGATATACGGGCGTGGAAAATCCGATACAATGGGTGAAAGTTCACAACCTTCCTGACCATGCATATTTCAATCATGCCCAACACTATGTTGTTGGTAAGATTGAGTGTCAGGAATGTCACGGACAAATTCAGGAAGATTACACAGTTGCCGGACAGCATTCTCCTCTTACGATGGGTTGGTGTATTGATTGTCACAATCAGACAGCTGTGAATATGACTGACAATGGTTATTACGATGAGGTGCACAAAAGGCTTGTGGATCACAACAAAGATGAATTGAAAAAATATCTCGAAGACGGTTCCATTACCGTAAGGGAGCTTGGCGGATGGGAATGCGCCAAATGTCATTACTAAATTTTGCTGTGCTTTAACTATGGCTACAAATAAGAAATATTGGGTTGGGCTCGAAGAACTGCATGAAACAGAACAATTTGCTGTTGCGCAGAAAAACGAGTTTTCAAAAGATCCCTTGTCTGTTGATGAATTTCTTGGTGAAACTGAACTTTCAGGTACATCAACCAACCGACGTGACTTTTTAAAATTCCTGGGTTTTGGCGTTACCGCAGCCACGCTGGCCGCTTGCGAAACTCCGGTCATCAAATCTATACCTTACGTAAACAAACCGGAATCAATTACCCCGGGTATTCCTACGTATTACGCATCTACCTATTACGATGGAAATGACTACGCCAGCATTCTGGTAAAAACCCGCGAAGGCCGTCCGATTTTCATCAAAGGAAACGCCCGTCACGGTGGAGCCAACGAAGGCACTGTCAATGCGCGGATCAATGCATCTGTTCTTTCACTTTACGACAGCTCGCGCTTGCGTTTTCCGCGAATCGATGGCGCCGAGGCGTCATGGTCGGAAATTGATTCTGAACTTTCATCCGAATTGCGCGCTATTGCTGGAAGAGGTGGTAAGATTGTCTTACTAACCAATACGGTAATAAGCCCTTCCACCAATGCTGCGATCGACGCGTTTAAAAATGCGTTTGGCGAAGGTGTTGTATCCACAGTTGCATACGATGCGGTCTCATCTTACGGAATCCGAAAGGCCAACGAGCAGTCTTTCGGAAAAGCCTCCATACCTGATTACGATTTTTCGAAAGCCCGGGTCATTGTCAGCATTGCAGCTGATTTTATGAATTCATGGCTTTTTCACAACCAATATGTTCCTCAATATGCCCGCAACCGCAATCCGCAGGCTGATTGGATGAGCAAACATTTCCATTTTGAATCATCATTGTCTCTCACCGGATCCAATGCTGACGAACGCATTCCAATCCTTCCTTCGCAGGAAGGTAAAATCGCGGTGGCTCTCCACAATGAAGTGGCCCGTCGCACTGGTGGATCTGTTGCTACTTTAAACAGTGATGATCTCCCAACAGAAGCCGTTTCACGGGCAGCCGAAGCACTTGTTTCCCAGCGAGGGCAATCGCTCGTTGTGGCGGGAAGCAACGATCCAAATGTTCAGGTAATCGTGAATGCCATCAATGGGATGCTCGGAAATTACGGATCGACAATTTCCACAAATGTGGAAACATTTATCAAACAGGGTGATGATGCTGCTGCCATTCAACTGGTGGAGGATATGAACGCCGGCAGGGTACAGGCGCTGCTTGTTTACGGCAATAATCCGGCTTATTCCATGCCGAATGCCGATGCCTTCCGCACTGGTCTTGAAAAAATACCAACAACTGTTTCTTTTGCAAGCTGGGCTGATGAAACAGCAACTCTTTGCAAATACAATTGCCCGGATAGCCACTATCTGGAATCGTGGAATGACTACTACCCAAAAACGGGTCATTACTCACTGGCACAACCAGTGATCAGTCGTTTGTACAATTCGCGTCAGTTTCAGGATAATTTATTGAAATGGTCAGGCAATTCCATGCCATACCACGATTTTATCCGACAGGTATGGCAGAAGAATACTTCTTCTTTGGGCAGCGAAGCATTGTTATTTGACGATTTCTGGTTTAATGCCCTTCGCAACGGCTCGGTAAATGTAAATGTGCCTGGTTCAGCGGGATCAGCGATGAACTCCGCATCTTTGGGCAATGCCGTTTCAAGTGTTACCCGACCATCAACTGCAGAGGCAGGATTTGAAGTGGTGCTTTACACGAAAGTGGGTATTGGTGACGGATCGCATGCTACAAACCCGTGGCTACAGGAGCTACCCGATCCAATTTCGAAAATTACGTGGGACAATTACATTGCCATGAATCCGACGGATGCGTCTGATCTTGGTTTCAGTTTGCATTATGGACAGGAAGAGCCGGCTACCGTTGGTAAAATCACGGTGGGCAACCAAACGTTTGAACTCCCTGTAGTAGCTCAGCCCGGACAAAAGAAGGGTTCTGTATCGATAGCGCTCGGCTACGGTCGGGGAGCCAATCAGGAAAACATAGGTCGTGCAGCTTTCCGTACAAAGAATTATGGAGGCTATGATCAGGATGAGGATGGCAGAAAATTCGCCATCGGCGTGAATGTTTATCCACTCGTTCAGGTAGCGAATGGGGTGATGATATATCAACTCGCCGGCGCATCAATTGAAAATACTGGAAAGTCATTTCCAATCGCTGCAACCCAAACGCACCACACGATGATGGATCGAACTTCTGTGGTGAAGGAAACAAGTTTTACAACTTTTAAAACTGCTCCGAAAGCAACATATAATCCACCTCATGCTTTAGCTGTCCATGAAGACGGCAAAATTGTGAAGAAAAATGTGGAGGATATTAGCCTGTGGCGTGAACATCCTGTTGTTGGTGTTGGACATCGCTGGGGAATGTCAATTGATCTCTCCACATGCATCGGCTGCAGTGCTTGCGTTACCGCCTGCCATTCTGAAAACAATGTTCCGGTAGTAGGAAAAGATGAAGTGCGACGCGGTCGAGATATGCATTGGATGCGTATTGACCGGTATTATTCAGCGATTACCACCATGGAAGAGGGTATGGCTGAGGACAAAGGAATTGTTGAAACATACCGAAACATGGAAGTTCCGGCCTATGACAATCCTTCGACTATATTTATGCCAATGCTTTGTCAGCATTGCAACCACGCTCCATGTGAGACTGTTTGCCCTGTTGCAGCTACAACGCATAGCAATGAGGGTTTGAATCAAATGACATACAACAGGTGTATTGGTACAAGGTATTGCGCCAACAACTGTCCTTATAAAGTGCGTCGATTCAACTGGTTTAACTACAAGGCTTACGATAAATTTGCCGAAGTGAATCCAGCCCAGGATGCTATGGCCAGAATGGTATTAAATCCAGACGTGACTGTTCGTTCAAGAGGTGTTATGGAGAAATGCTCTATGTGTGTACAGCGTATTCAGGCTGGAAAACTGGAGTCTAAGATGAAAAGCAAAGCGGTGGAAGATGGCCTTATTGTAACGGCCTGTGCAGAAGCTTGTCCTACCAATGCCATCACTTTTGGAGACCTGAACGACAGCAGCAGTAAAGTTGCCGCACATCAGGACGATCTGCGATCATACCATGCATTGGCGGAAGTTGGGGTAAAACCGAACATCAGCTATAAGGTTAAAGTGCGAAACGCTTAATATAGAAATTGATCTAGCATGCATAAAGAAGCTGCCATTAGAGAACCGCTTATCCTTGGTAATAAAACTTACCATGACATCACAAATGATGTAGTGGGTCCGATTGAGAATAAAGCGCCGATGGCGTGGTATGTTCTGGTTACCATCGCGGGCCTCATATCACTTTGGGGTCTTGGTTGTATTGTCTACCTGATATCAACCGGGATCGGAGTTTGGGGATTGAACAAAACTGTTGGGTGGGCCTGGGATATTACAAACTTTGTATGGTGGGTAGGTATCGGTCACGCTGGTACGCTAATATCCGCAGTTCTTCTTCTGTTTCGCCAAAAATGGCGCATGGCAATTAACAGATCTGCAGAAGCAATGACGATTTTTGCGGTTATGATGGCCGCCCTGTTTCCAGGCATTCACATGGGTAGAATCTGGGTGGCTTACTGGGTTTTGCCCTTGCCAAATACATTCGGATCACTTTGGGTAAACTTCAATTCACCTCTGCTCTGGGATGTTTTTGCGATAAGCACCTATTTCAGCGTTTCTCTGGTGTTTTGGTATATCGGTTTGATTCCGGATTTTGCCACCATCCGCGACCGGATGACTACGCCTATTTCAAAAAAGGTTTACAGCATTTTGAGTTTCGGCTGGTCTGGTCGGGCCAAAAACTGGACGCGTTTTGAAGAAGTATCTTTGGTACTGGCCGGTCTGGCTACACCACTGGTATTCTCGGTTCACTCGATTGTATCAATGGACTTTGCCACGAGCGTAATACCTGGATGGCACACCACCATCTTTCCACCTTACTTTGTATCCGGAGCTGTTTTCTCAGGATTTGCCATGGTACTAACACTGCTTCTCATCATGCGAAAAGTGATGAAACTGGAAAGTTATATCACGAGAAAACACGTGGAGTACATGAATATCGTTATCATCGTTACGGGTTCGATCGTAGGGGTGGCTTATCTTACCGAGCTGTTTATTTCGTGGTATTCGGGAGTGGAGTATGAATCGTATGCTTTCATCAACCGTTTCAGTGGCCCATACCTCTTGTCATACTGGGCCATGATGACCTGTAATGTGATCAGCCCTCAACTATTCTGGTTCAAAAAAATCCGTACGAATTTCACAGCTACATTCATTCTGTCTATTGTTGTGAATATTGGAATGTGGTTTGAGCGATTTGTTATTATCGTAACATCACTTCACCGTGATTACGTTCCCTCAAGTTGGTCGATGTTCTATCCAACATGGGTTGACATCGGAATTTTTCTCGGAACAATTGGAATTTTCTTTACCCTCTTCCTGCTCTTTGCCCGGTTTTTCCCGGTTCTGGCATTGAACGAATTGAAATCGATTTTGAAAGTTTCAGGTGAATCATATAAAAAAGAAGATCATCACTAATGGCTAACGCAGTTCATACAACGAAGGTGGTTCACGCAATGTTTGATGATGACCACCGATTACTGGAAGCAGCCAAACACTTGGTAAGCAAAGGTATTCGCATCAAGGATGTATATTCTCCATTCCCTGTTCACGGGCTCGATCCTGTAATTGGCGTCAAGCGTACGCGAATGGCAATTGTGGCTTTCATGTTTGGATGCATGGGTCTTTCACTTGCGCTTTTGGGCATGTGGTATTTTATGATTCACGATTGGCCAATGAACATCGGTGGAAAACCGAGCTTTAGCCTTTTGGAAAATTTACCGGCTTTTATTCCTGTTACATTTGAGTTTACAGTGCTTTGTGCAGCCCACGGAATGGCCATCACTTATATGTTGCGAAATGGTACACTTCCCGGTATGCCTGCAGTGAATCCGGATCCACGGACAACGGATGATAAATTTGTAATGGAAATTACGGATGATGAAAATCCGGGTCTCTCTTCCGCAGAACTCGGCGATATGTTGAAGGAAGTGGGTGCGATAGAAATTAATGTAAAGAATTTGACGACGATATGAAGAATACGGCAATAACACAGGCAAATGGCTTGATGGTGGCAGTATTGACCATCGTTTCGCTCAGTGGCTGTGTCAGGGATAAAAACAGTCCGGGATATGAGTATACCCCCGATATGTACCGGAGTCCGGCCATAGAGGCTTATGTGGATTACGGGGAAATCAGGGATACACTGAATACTGAATTAATGCATACGCAATCTGCCCGGCTGCCGGTGGCAGGAACAGTACCATTTACTGAAAATTCGCTGGATGATATGCCATATAAAATACCCAATACTGTTGAAGGTTATGAACTGGCCGGACAGAGTTTGCGTTCACCATTCGCTTTCACCGATGATATTGTGAATCAGGGAGCAATGATCTATACAAACTTTTGTGCACAATGTCATGGTGTGGATGGGTTGGGCAATGGACCGGTAATAGAAATTGGTGGACATCCTGCTCCTCAGGCGTACAACGGACCATTGAAAGATTTGCCTCAGGGAAAAATGTTTCATACCATCACGTTTGGTAAGGGAGCCATGGGTTCACATGCCTCGCAACTCACCAAAACGGAGCGATGGAAAGTTATCGCCTACGTGATGACTTTACAAAAGCAGGGAAGTGAAGACACTGAGCAATCACCAGGAACAGCAGAGGCTACAGTTCCTGCAAATTAGTAATTGAAATTAAAGCAACGGGAATGAATTTCGTTTTCTCCAACAGAGCTAAAATTGTAACATACGTCCTGATCGCGATCGGGGTGATCGCATTGATCGCAGGATTTTTGACCGATACCAGCCCACATCACGGGAGATTTTGGTCCAATATTTTAATCAATGGTTTTTATTTCCTTGCTATTGCTCTTGGAGCGCTGTTTTTTTATGCGCTCAGCTTTGCTACAGAAACAGCCTGGGCTGTGGTATTGCGACGGGTAATGGAATCGATTTATTCATTTATCCCTTATGCATCAGCCGCTTTGATCATTGTGTTTTTTGCATCCAGTATGCACTGGAATCACATTTATCATTGGATGGATGAGGGTACGGTGTCTCCATTTGTAAGCGAAGCAACTGTTGGTTCAGATCATCCAGAATATTTCAAAACCCAGGAAGAAGCCAGTGAAGCAGGTGTTGCCGTGGTCGCCAATGTAGAAACATACGACAAAATTATCGCGAACAAAAGAGCCTATTTAAATGTGCCTTTCTTTTGGATCAGAACTTTGATTTACATCGGAACCTTCATTTTCTTTGCGCGATGGTTTCGCAGAAGATCGCTTCAGGAGGATGAAATCGGAGGTACCGGACTCCATTTTAAAGGCTACCGCCGCGGAGCTTTATACCTGGTCATATTTGCGATTTTTTCTTCCACACTTTCGTGGGATTGGTTAATGTCTATCGACACACACTGGTTTAGTACATTGTACGGCTGGTATGTGTTTTCCGGAATGTGGGTATCAGCGATGAACATTATTGCCATCCTGACCCTATACCTCATTTCCAAAGGATATTTGAAACAGATTAATTCCAGTCACCTGCACGATGTGGGTAAGTGGGTATTTGCCCTGAGCTTCTTGTGGTCATATCTGTGGTTTTCACAGTTTATGCTGATCTGGTATTCAAATATTCCGGAAGAGGTGACCTATTTCATTACCCGAATCGAACACTACAAAGTGCCTTTCTTCGGTATGTTTATCATTAACTTTATCGCGCCTATGGTGGTGCTGATGTCGCGGGATGCCAAACGCAGCCCAAAATTCCTGATCACTATCGGAACAATCATTTTTATTGGTCACTTTGTAGACACATACATGCTCGTAACACCCGGAGTGCTGTTTGAACACTGGCATTTCGGACTTTTTGAGATCGGTCTTTTTCTCGGTTTTACGGGATTGTTTTTAAACCGTGTTCTCAGCACCCTTACGAAGGCACCTCTTGTGCCAAAAAATTCACCGTACATGGAGGAAAGCCTTCATCACAGTATTTAAGATTAGTTAAAGAAATCAGCATATACCATGGAGAAGTTGCTCTTAATTCTGATAGTCGTTCTTGCAGTCATCGGGGTAGCCCAGATTGCCAAGGTATATCAGCTTACTGCAGAACTTGGAAACAAAAGGGAAGAGGATGTTACGCCCACCTCAAACCGAATGAATGCCAATCTGCTTTTGTTGTTTATGATCCTGCTGTTTGTCTTTTTTATATGGCAGTTAATGGTGTACAACGATTCCACATTGAATGTGCCTGCGTCTGAACAAGGCGAAAAAATAGATCAGCTATTTGCTGTTAACTGGATGATTATCATTCCGGTGTTTTTCATTGTCAATTTTCTCCTGTTTTTCTTCGCCTGGAAATACCGATATAATCCAAATAGAAAGGCATATTTCCTTGCCCACAATAACACCCTTGAGTTGATATGGACTGTTGTTCCTTCTATTGTTCTGGCCGGACTGATAATCTATGGCCTGACCACGTGGAGTGTGGTGATGGACGATCCTTCGGAAGATTCTTTAACAATCGAACTGTACGGAAAACAATTTGACTGGACAGCTCGTTATCCGGGAGAAGACAATATTTTGGGTGATGCAAACTTTACGCTGATAACTCCGGAAAATCCGCTCGGTCTGCTCACAGATGAGAAGCTTGAATTAAG
>JBGTLS010000062.1:0-1560 GCA_041744015.1 Cryomorpha sp.
CAATTGTGAACATTGAATGTAATTTTATTCCAGATTATTTTTTGATCATTGGTCCTCAACTGATAAATGAGGAATCGTCCACCTGGTATTTCGCCTCTAATATGAATGCAGGTGTGGAAAGTTATACATGGACAATAGAAGGACAGACATATACATCCGCAGAAGTACTACACTCATTCTCCATTACAGGTTTACATACCGTTTCACTTTCGGTGTTGACTGTGAATGGTCTAACGTTCTTCCGCAACATCACGATCAATGTAAATGATGCGTCATCCAATTGTGAAGCTTTGTTTTTTCAGTATGGCGACAGCCTTCCGGATGGGGTGATGTATTTTGCCAACACTTCTTTGGGTAGCAATCTGACGTATTTTTGGAATTTTGGAGATGGCACCGCCAGCACAGCGGCATACCCCATCCACACCTTTGCGGAAAATGAGACCTATCTCGTGTGCCTTACCATTTCAGGTGAGAATTGTAACGATACGTATTGTCTGGAAGTGAATCCCGATGACGATGGTAACGGAATGATTATCAATGATGGAAATGAAACCGGAGTTGCGGCAACAACAAAATCAGCCGGTTTTCAATTTGTGGTTTTGCCATTGTATTCAGGTCCTCTGAATGCTGAAAATGCCAAAGGGTATTTTGATATGAATCTTTACCCCAATCCATCCACCGGACATGTGAATTTAAAGTTCGGAATGCCCGTTGCCGGTTATGGACTCATCCGTGTAACTGATCTGACGGGGAAAACGGTTTATCAGCAATCGGTGTCAGCCGAAGCGGGTTCTGTAATTGACTTACATTTCAATCATTTGTCCAATGGTTTGTATCTGGTACAATTTCAAGGCAACGTGAATTCAGAAGTTCTTAAAATGGCTATACAACGGTAATCTTATATTAGACTTCGGTTAAATAAGCGCACGGTGGGATTCGGTCCTGCCGTGCTTATTCATAAATGGCTATCGAAACTGAAATCATAAAAGCCTGCAAAAACGGTGAAGAAAGGGCTTTTAAGACTTTCTATCAGGATTGTTCCGGCTGGATGCTCGGCGTAGGTATGCGTTATATCAGAGACCGGAATGAAGCCATGAGCCTGGTAAATATATCCGTGCTTACCGCCCTCGAAAAAATAAAATCATTTGACGAAAGTAAACCCCAAAAGATTGAAGCATGGCTAAAAACAATTTTAATCCGAAAAATAATTGACTACAAAAGGAAAAATAAAGAAAGCGCAGATGGTTACGATGATATTCCGGCAGAAAAAATAACCCGGGTCAACTGGAATGATGAAACGACACGGAAAACCGCTTTGCAGGAAATGATTCACACTTTGCCAGATCGTTCGCGTTTGGTGTTTAACCTCTATGCCATCGAAGGGTATACGCATCCGGAGATTTCAAAAATGCTCAAAATAGCTGAAGGCACGAGCAAATGGCATCTGAGTGATGCCCGTCAAAAATTACAGGCTTTGCTAGCGAAAATGGATTCATTCGGTTTAATGGAAAAATCATGAAAGAAGAAGACATCGATAAAATATTCAGGCAGGAATTGCAG
>JBGTLS010000063.1:0-10608 GCA_041744015.1 Cryomorpha sp.
TACAGCAGCCAAAATCTGCTCGTCACCTTACACGAGGCCATTACTTACTTCGCTGATGCGGAGGACGATGCCGACCCGAAAAGTCTGAAGGGACAAACCTGGGAGTACGTGAAGGCTTCGATCCGGGGGAAAGTGAAGAAGTTTTTGGGGTGATTTGCATGTATCCCACTCAGGGGTATCGGAGGTGGATTTGCGGACTATATTTGCAGCCATGACTTTTGGCTATAAGCCAGCCCCGCAAAAGAAGATCACATGAAGTTTGACAAGTTTGTTTTAGCGGTTGCAGTCGTAATTGTGATGGCTTATTTTCTGCGTGTCGAAGGGGCGGCCGCCACGATACTCCGCACTGTTTCGGAGGTGGGCATTGTTTTGATTTTTTTTCTGTATGGATTGAAAATAGGTCTTGATCCCTTTCGTCAGGGCTTGAAAAACTGGCGGCTGCACGTGGTGGTGCAAGTGTTGAGTTTTATTGTGTTTCCCTTGTTGGTGTTGGCTTTTCGCGTTTTCGTTCCCGAATCCGCTCAGGATTTATGGCTGGGCTTTCTTTTTCTGGCAGCCCTACCCAGCACCGTATCGTCGTCGGTGGTGATGGTGGCGATGGCCCGGGGCAATATGTCCAGTGCGGTGTTCAATGCCTCGATTTCAGGTCTGATTGGCATCGTCATGACGCCCTTCTGGATGGGTTTTTTCCTGAAAAACATGGGGCTGCAATCTGATTTCAGCGATGTTTTTACCGGACTGATTCTCAATGTTGTGCTTCCGGTTATTGCCGGACTGGCAATGCGCCGTTTCATTTGGAAATACCTCGAGCCCATTGGCAAACGCCTGGTGCTGTTTGACCGCACCGTATTGCTCCTGCTTATTTACATCACATTTGTGGGATCGTTTTCCCGAAAAGCATTCGAGGTGCTGGGACCGGTGCAACTTGTGTTGGTCATGTTCCTGGTTGGTGCGCTATTCGTCGCGATTTTTCTGATTGCCTTATTTCTTTCCAGAAAAATGGGTTTTACCTATGCCGACCGCTGCGTGGCCGTGTTCTGTGGATCGAAAAAATCACTCGTACACGGAACTGTTTTTGCGAATATTTTACTGGGAAATATCCCCGAAGCCGGGCTCATCATGTTGCCGCTTTTGCTGTATCATTCCGTGCAAATCGTGGTGACAAGTGGAATCGCTTCGCGGTGGGGACGATCGCGGCTGGCGGATGAAGCTATTTCAATAACATCGGTCGAATAATGTAGAACTGCTGATCGCGAAAGCCGCCGGTCATCGCGGACAATTGGCCCACGAGATCCATGCCTCGGTGGCCAGTGTGTTTCCGCGAAAATCACCTTTCAATGAGGTTTTCAAAATTTCTTCCGATATTTGGTATGCTTTGATGAATGTGACGCGAAGAAATTTTCAGGGTTCATATTTTTTAATTAAGATTTTGATGTTATGAGCTTGATCAACCTGTATTCGAAGATCAGCCTGCTTCCGGACGACTTAAAAGCGGAGGTGGGTGAATATGTGGATGCCTTATTGAAGCGCATGAATAAAAAGCCCGGGGAAAGGAAACCCATGTTCGGATGCGCCAAAGGTCAGATCACCATGTCTCCTGATTTTGATGATCCTTTGGATGATTTCAAGGATTTCATGTGATGAATCTGCTGCTTGATACCCATGCTCTTATCTGGTTTATCAATGGAGACAGACAACTTTCCAAAAGGGCTCAGCTTGCCATTGAAGCTGCTGAAAATCGCAAATTTGTGAGCATAGCATCCTTATGGGAAATGTCCATCAAAGTAAGCCTGGGGCGATTAAAGTTTTCGATGGGATTTCAAAACTTTCTCGCTTTGATCGAAGAAAATGGCTTTGAAATGATGCCAATAGGTTTTGAGCATTATTTGATGCTATCTAAACTTGAATATTGGCACCGCGACCCATTTGACAGATTGCTGGTGGCGCAATGCCTGTGCGATCAGGTAACGCTTGTGAGCAAAGATGAAGCAATGAAACCTTATAAAGTCTCTTTATTGTGGTAATTCACGTATGTCAATGCGTTCAGGCTACAAGTAAACGTTATAAATTGATCAACAAAAGTTTCAGAAGAATTCTGGATTATATCCCAAAAAGCTGCGATTCGAAGCGGGGTACAATAGACACATTGTTTGACGTGTACAAGAATTGCCCAGGGAAAAGCAATTGACGCATTAAGACGATACAGATCAATTGGGCTGGTCGCTCTGAGATCCTAATTGGTTCTTATTTTACTTCCATAAAATGATTGCAAGGCCATATCAGAGCTGCGTGAGCACCGCAATGGGTCTAAAACCCACACAAGGCGAGGATCCGTCATATGTCATAAGACTTTCGTTGCGGATGTCGTATCCGGGACTCGCCCAACTCCCACCTGCAGCTGTGCCGGGCTCGACAAGCATTTCGGCCACGTTGCCGTTCATGTTGTAGAGCTCAAAACCGTTGGGGGAATATGAATGCACGGACGCGGTGATTTCAGCATTTTCGTTGATGGCACCCTGCACCCCCATAAAAGTCAAACCAGGGGTAGATACTACCTCGTAGGTTTCTGTTTCCGGATCATAGGTGATGTTTTCGGCGCCAAAGGTGAGAAAATTGGCCAGATTGCGGCCCTGCTGATTATGCAGAAATGGGCCGCCCCACGCGTATGGACCTTGACCGCCGCCACTCGCTGCATGCATCCACTCGGCACGGTTGGGCAGTCTGAAGGTGAGCTGCGTATTTTCCGGAAGACCAATATCTTGTGTCTTGTAATGGGCGGTGAGCCATTCGCAATAGATCTGCGCCGCCTCATGGGTGATATTTACCACGGGATAATTGTTGTACGCGGGATGGGTGCTGTAATATTCTACGAAGGCTTCGTGATTCCAGCGGCCTTTCATCCAGTTGTCATGATGGATGGCGATGATTTTTTGGGTGTGTTCATCGGCGGTGTCCATCGCTGCCAGAAAAACAAGGTATTGGCTATTGCTCACTTCGGTTTTGGATGTGAAAAAAGCGCTGACTTGCCGCTCGTCCCTTTCCTCTATGATGGTACCTTGAGGGATGTAAGCGTATTCTTTGGTGAATGATTTGGGAAGTTTAACCGTTGCCTTTGGCTTGCCAGTAAATCCGGTGGCTACGGCAGTGATCAGAATTGCTGTGGGGATGAGAAGAATTTTCATGGCCGTGGGGTTTTGCAGAAAACGCAGAAATTATCAGAAAATTTTATGAAGAGTTCAAAATCAGCCCTGTGACCTCTTTCGTGAGCTGCTTCATTGTGCGTTGGCCAGGTGTGTGAAGGTGTCACTGTTTTCCTTCCACTGTCTTTCCATTCGTTTCGATTACAATCAGAAAATTCTTATTGTTTGGTCTTTTGTGGCCTTCTCTGACGGGAAACCGGGACATCCGCTCGCTCAGTTCCAAAAATGCGTAAAAGCGCTCCGCAGGCGAAAGCTGAAGGAAAGCTTCTTCCTGCAGCCGGTTGCTCTCGTCCTTGTTGCGGTAGTTTATTTCCATGTCCTGTCAAAGTTAGGGAATATTTTAGCGGGGCTATACAGGCGTATTTCCGACATAGTGATTCGCGATTTAGCCTAAAAAAAATAATCTTGCTCTACACCCAATTCCAGAGTGAATAAGTCATTTTGTGGCAACGGCCGTCAAAGACAAAAAATCCCGCATGGATTTGAACGTGCATCGAAGGTTTCATCCATAGGTTGAAGATAATTGGGCTCAGCGGGATTGGGTTGTGATACTTCTGTGATCGTGTCCAAATGAAATTTACGAAGGGTTTCCCGATTACAAAAACAGCTGGCTGATGTATACATTTTAAAATTTCTGTACCTTCCCAACGCATTGCGCTATTGAAATAAAAAAATTTGCTTTGAATTTCAGATACGTTTTTACTGTATGAGACCCGGTATTCTTTGCGCCTTTCTGTTGATTTCCTTTGCAACCCATGCGCAAATGTATTTTATGGGCGGTGTGGATTTTCACCAATACGAATATGACAAATCCCTGATGTTGACAGATGAACCCCTGTTCGCTACCCTGCGGGTGGGATTTGAGTTTTATAAAGCAAAAAATGGTCGGTTTGAATTGGGAAGTGAGTTGGGACCGATCGGAAGAAGATTCAACCGGGAATTGGGTGAAGATACTTTTCAGTATAAGTTTCCTGGACTGCAGGCCCTTCTGATCGGTCAATACAACCTGACACAAAAAATATATCTGGATGGAGGAGTGGCGGGTGCATTGCAGGTAAGCAATCTGAGGAGAAATGGTACGAGAAGAAAAATGGGATCCGGATTTCGGTCAACCGATGTAGGCGCAGCAGCCGGTGCAGGTGTCAAACTGAGCGACCGTTTTTCCGTGGGCTATCGCTATACCTATTGGTTTTTGGATATGCTGGAATACCGCATCATCAGCGATCTTGGTGAAATGGGAGGCAAGCAGACAGATATCCGCGCTTCCAATCATTTGATTTATCTGAGGTTTCATTTATTAGACTGGTGAAATGATATCGAGAAGCTTTCTGTTCTTTTGTTTTTTATTGCTTTGTCAGGCTTGTGTAAAGGAAACTTTTTTCGCCGATCCATATGATCCGCGTCTTCCTGTATACACAGAAAATGGCAGAAACAGCGCAGGCGCTTTCATCAATGAACTGCCCTGGACGGTTGGACAGCGTGAGGCGATTTTGCATGATTCTATTTATCCCGGTACAATGCACGTTTATTGTGATTCGTCAACCGGATCCAGCTATTTATATATTTCTGACGGCAGATTTCGGGGTGGGGACTTCCAGGGTAAAGTTGATTTGGGCTTCCATCTCTCCGGCAACTGTATCCGCAACCAGTCTGACCTTCTTGCGCTCGCCCATTCGGAAATTGTACTGGATGGCGTGAACAATTACGGGTATCTCGTTGATCCATGTGGGCGTTGCAACACGGTCCCGTTTGGCGTAGGAACGTTGTATGTGCGTCGCGTTATAGCCAGAGATTCGTGTACCATTGTTTCCGGCACTTTTGGTTTTTCGATCGATGGCGATGTGGAATCATTTACAGTTTATCAGGGCCGATTTGATTTTAAAATTTGTCCTTTTCAATTTTTGGAATAAATGAACGGGAAAAATGTACTTCTCATTTATGTACCACCTCCTCATCAGTTTAGCGCAATTTTTTCCTCCTAAGACAGGATGGCCAACCATTGGATTTTTTGACATCATGGAAATAAAATCCTTTTTTATATAGTCTGTTGAGCTGGTTTAAACAAAAGCTACTTTAGAATATTTATCATATCCTCACCATTCTTCCTTACTGAGTCGATTATATTTATCATATTGCCATATGAAATGGATATTCTTAGTTACAGCTCTTCTTGTTGGAAGCAGTTTTGTGTTTACACAAAAAGTTCTGGGCCAAATACCTGGGCTGTATATAGATGCAGGAGCCAATGCGGGATTTTTTTATACCCGGGAGTTGGGTAATATAAAACAAGGAAATCCTGGATTCAACTACAATTTGGGTATCGGGTTTTACAAGACTGATGACGAAAAGACGGTTTTTAGTATTGAATTGGGATTTCCAACAAGGCAATTGACCCGTCAATTCTTTAACCAGGATTACCGGTATACCTTTATAGCCCCGGATCTTTTTATCATAACCAATCATCAGATCGGAGAAAAATTTTCCCTCGAGGCCGGACTCGGTTTTGCCTGGGTGGAATCAACAGCCGGTGGAATCTTCGCATCTTTTCCATTGATACCTGCCGACGATTTTAGAAAGTGGGATGTAATGCTTGCCGCCGGGGTCGAATACCGACTTTCACGCATCGTTTCGGTGATCGGCAGGGTGAAATGGGGATTTGTTCCCATGTTGAATTATCAACCCATAGGTGATCTGGGTGAACTTCAACAAACTTTTAACGATTTATTCTACAGGTCTGTACACCTGGGGTTCAGGTTTAATTTACTTCAAAAGCGAAATGAATAATATTGTCTTTATTTTAATTGGAATCCTCCTGACTTCATGCGATCCGACCTATATCGCGGATTCTGCGGATCCACGCCTGCCTCATTTTACCACAGTAGGCCGCAACGCTGCGGGAGCCTATATCAATGATATTCCCTGGAGAGCCAGCTGCGGCCCATTGTTTTCATGTGCCGGGGAGGGTTTGACTTATGACCTGGAAAGTGACCAGACTGTATTGCGCCTGCCCACAGCTGACTTAATTCTCAGTGCTGATTACAACGAAGACAATGGTTCAGCCATGCAAATTTCCTTCCGCCTGAGCGGAGACCAAAGAGATGTCATACGGTCAATTTCCTTAGATGAAGTGTTATCCTTTGCACTGGATGGGGAAACCCATATCGTGGAATTATCTCTTTCAGCAGATTTCCCCGCTGAAAATACCCTTTCATCGAATGGTACAGGTCAACTTCATTTCCGACATGTGGAAAGAATAACAGACGACCGATACATTGTGGCGGGCACTTTTGGTTTTGTGGTGGATGACGAGACAGGATATTACAAGGTCCGTTCGGGAAGATTTGATTTTCGATTTAGTTTTTGAATGAAATACAATCGCTAAAAACCCGCATAATCTGCTACCGTCACCATCGCCTTGTGCAACGAACTTTCGCACTTCATTGCCCACCTCGGACCTGAACCCAATACATCCCCTGATGAAAGGCCCTTTAGCGTGAGCTGCTTGGTTTCGGAACGCATGGTCTGTTAAGGTTTGTCAGCGACGTTTCGATTTTGAAATATTTCCCCGCCATGTTTTATAAATTCATAAATATCTGATGGTTACGTTTTCGATGAAGGATGTGAGCGGAGATGTTTTGAATAATTTAAGTGATGATCGGAAAGTATAGGGATTAATAGATGTCAATAATTAAAGGTTAACAATATGATACCAATGTTTCCGGACTGCGTACGTCTGACTTTTATTGATACCTTCCCAAGGTGAAATACCTGAGTAAATGTTTCATCATTTTTCTTATCTCCTGCTGCATTCCGCAGGCGTATGGCCAATTGGCTGAAATTTACCTGGATATAGGCACCAGTATTCCTAAATATCAAAATGTCAGGTATTTTGAACATAGCGCTAAGCCCAATTTTTTGATGAACTATGGAATGGCTTTTCGTCTCAAACCCGAAAGTAAATTCACATTGAAAGGAGAGATTGGCTTCATAGTTCGGTCATTGAGACGCGATATCCCGGGGTATTCTTACAGTTTTATTTTACCAACCGGGCAATTGGCTGTTGGTGGACAATATGACTTTAATCAAAATATATTTCTCGATACAGGATTAAAATTGGCTTTTTATACCAGGTTTTTTTCAGGAAATAATGAGTCGGGTTCTATTATCGAGCAAGGGTTTAGCAATACTGATCTGATTGCATTCGCAGGCATAGGGGTCAAAGTGTGGAAGGTGTTGCATTTGGGATTGCGATGTAATTACGGATTTGTACCCATGATTCAGCGCAATGTGGTGACGCAGGACGGCCAATTGGTTCGCGATGTGAAAGAGTTGAATTACGCTGCTTTGGATGTTTTTGTCCGTATGAAATTTTTAAAACGGTAAATTGGTAACTGCAATCCGCATATGGGCTTTGTGCATGGCAATTGGAATTTGCTGGGGATGCGACGTTTCAGTAAGAAGCATGGATGACCCACGACTGCCAAGATATTCAGAAACAGGTTCGAATTCTGCGGGCTGTTTGATCAATGATGTTGCCTGGCGAAAGACATGTGTTTTTCTTCCCGATGACAGCGGCTGCGAAGGAGAAAGTATTGATGTAGATACAATCGGACAATATACCCGACTTTACCTCTCGGGCAATTCATTTAATGGTGAATATTACACGACGGATCGCACAATCTACTTCGATCTGTTGGGGTTACAAATTGATTCTATATCGGAATTCACGAGCTTGCAGGGTAGGTCTTTTGCCATCGATGGACTTGAATCCAAAGCCGGGTTGGTCGAACATTTCCGGGAGTCATCCAATTGCTTTGATCAACCTGCCGATTTGAAAGGCGCATTATACATACACCGTGCACATGTGCATGACTACATTCTTGAAAATTCTCAGGCTGGTACAGAAAAAGGTTTGGTTTTGTCGGGCACTTTTGCATTTACTTCTGAAATGCTTTGTGGCAAATTTGAATTGGAATACGGTAGATTCGATGTTCGTGTATTAGCGCGTGATTTGCATTGGGTGCCTTAACACGATTCTGCATGAAATTAAAGTCAACCACAATTTTCCACCACCGCATTACCAAAATCCACGCACTGGTTGGTGACAAAAGTCGAGGTGTGAGTTCCCTATTGAAACCGATATAACTGACACGTTCATTTTGATCGCGTGATTGACGATGGATTTTTTCTAAGGAGTACAAATGAATTTATTTCAATTGAAATATTCTCGTTTAAATTTATCAATTACGTCTCTGCAATAATCTGACAATTAAATATGGCGTTGCTGATCGACCCCAAATAGGCATCGCAAATCGAAATGACATATCTGTTGTGCGCAATTCTGCTAAATTGGATGCGCGGTACACCGACAAGATTAAAAGTTTCTCCATTGGTGGTGACAACTCCTTTTAGCAAGCCCTGTGAGGCGAAGGAAATATTTTCGTGGGTAAGGGTATAAATATGACTTTCGTGAAAACCAAAAGTCAGGGTCATCATTGTTCCCTCCCCGTCGGAAGCTGTTACACTGTAAGCCCAATTGGAATTGGGGGTGATGTCGCTTACGTTTACAAAGGAATTGGCATTGCCATCCAAATAGAAATTGTTGTAATCCATCCTGCATGGGGGGGCCATTTGTGGATATTCATAGGCCGTATTGAGATTGGTTAGTTCCAGGGGACTGCCCTTTCCCAGCCCAACATCATTTCCTGCAAAGGCATTGATAAAAATGCGGTGATCGGGTGATTGTGCTCCGTGTGGATATACAGTCCCCGTAAAATCATTATTGGAATAAGAATACACCAAAGTCTGGTTTTGGTCAATTCGGGGATCGCCAATAGAATCGGCACAGAAACCCAGCATGACGGGGTCACCTTTCCCAAAATTCGTAATTCGCCCGGTAACAATAATCGTCCCCTCCGGAGTTGGTTCGGCTGAAATGATTTCAACGGAAGGAATGAGTTCGTTTACATCCTGCTCTTTGTTGCAGGAGGTCAATGCCAATACCGTCATCAGGCAAGCAATGTGTGTGAATCTCATGTTGGCCATCAATTAAAATAATAAATAATTGCCGCTCCAAAATCCAGTACCGGCCAGGCGTCCATTCCACCATGCGATCTTTTTCCCCAATGGGTTTCCGCGATGAACTCTATGGAGTCAAAAGCCTGGTAGCCAATTCCCGCTCTCAACCGATAACCAAGTGTAAAACCAGAATCTGCTATATCGGCATTGCTGACATTGTCAATCTCAGAGTGATATTTGCTGCCGTACATACCCGTTAGAAAATCCGCTCCAACAAAAGCCTTCAGATGGTCTTTTTTAATAAAATTGTAATTCCCTCCAATAGCGATGATATATTCCTGATAATATTCAAATGAGGTAACACCCTCATAGGCAATGATAGAATTTCGATCGATCACGATTGCGTAGTCCGGAACTTCTTTATAAATATAGGTGTGATTCAAAAGTGCAACTCCGAGTCGGGCTTCAAAACGTTCGTTCTGACCAATCGGGACATACCCCAGAAGCTCAACACCATAACTGTTTCCGAAAAAATCGGGGTTGCCTTCCAGTGGAATTTCTGTAAAAAACCGCAATCCCATTTGGGCACTGCCTGACAGGGATCCCAAGAGGAACAGGGAGAAAAAAATGGTTCTCATCATTTGAATTTGAAATAAATTGGAAAAAAGGGAAGCTTACATTTCCGTTTCGACTCATCGTGTACTAAATATATTTCGGAAGGTTCACAATTATTTTTCCCGAAAATTTCAATGTTTTGATAGTCTGGAGTAAGGCTTAAAAAACTGTATAAAATCAGGAATCTTGCTGGTCACGCGGAGTGAATTTTCCGGCCCGTGGGATGTCAGAAAATGATCAGACAATCAATTCACGACAATTTTTTTGGAAAGATATTTTCCCTGATTGCTTTCAAACCACAATGTGTACAATCCTGGCGAAAGACCGGAAACGGACAAGGTTATATTCTGTTCATGGACATTTTGCGAAAGCACTTTTCGACCGGTAATATCTGTCAGAGACAATGCCCCCTGGGAATATTCGGGTAATTCGATGTGGATTGTTTCGCCAAAAGACGGGTTGGGGTAAATACGCACCTGTTCTTCAAAATAAATATCACGCGAATTGACGGTGCACGACTGAAAATCGGGATTCATGTAAACGATAGAAGAGGAATTATAACACTGTAGCTCAATTAAAATGGCACCTTCACAAACCAGTATTTCTCCTCCTGCCTCACCCAGAGGAATAAAAAAATGTTCGGCGGATCCCAATTTTTCCGTAACGGTATATTCCAGATATTCCATGGTGGAATGCATGGTTTGAGAAATGTTTTCATAACCCAACTCCATTACTTTCAAATCTTCACCTGATATGGAAGTGGAAGTGACAGAAA
>JBGTLS010000064.1:0-21826 GCA_041744015.1 Cryomorpha sp.
ACATTTGGCTCACCATCCCTTTTTCGGGGTTAATCATCTGGATTTTCTTTTTGATGGACCGGATTGGAGATTATTCTGAAAATCCGTTTGAAGGTGCGTACCATGATGTACCAATTTCTTCCATTGCCCGGGCAATAGAAATTGATTTACTGGAAATGATTGACGACGATATTATCCCACCGGTTTATCCGGTTGAAAATGGATTCTTGATGTAATTGGTCAATCAATAACGGGGGAGCATTCTCTTTTTCGTGGATAAATCACTTTTTTTTGTCGGCATTAAGGATATACAATTTCGTCCTATCGGGATACAATAACGACAACCGTAAGAAAATCGATCGTTAATAATAACCTGCATTGAGGAGTAAAACCCGTTGAGTTATCATATTCATTCATGCTGATGACAGCGATGTAAATGATTCTGTCTAACTTAGTTGGGCAAAACAACCATTTGCTAACCAAATCATCAATCATGAAAAACCTTATAACTATCATTGCCATACTTATTGGCATTTTGGGGTCTGCTACCGGGTATACTCAGGCAGGAATTCTGGATGACACTTTCGGAAACGGTGGAATTGTTACAACATTAATGAGCAGTTTCAATGATTTTTGCACCTCCGCAGGGTTGCAATCTGATGGTAAAATTGTACTTTCCGGAAGAACCAACAACAGCATTGGTTTGTTGCGCTACACGACTGATGGAGACCTGGATATGGATTTTGGAGACAGCGGTATGGCATCTACCGATTTGGGAACCATTTCGGACAACGCGGAATCGATGGTTATTCAACCGGATGGAAAAATAGTCGTTTGTGGACAAAACTCAAGTGATATCGCGCTCCTGCGTTACAATTCGGATGGCAGTCCGGATAACACCTTCGGAGGGGATGGAATTGTGATTTATGATATTGGAAGTCCCGCCAATGAAGCCAATGACGTGATACTCCAGGAAAACGGGAAATTTATTGTAGCGGGTAATACAAACATGGACCTTGCTGTTGCACGGTTTAACGAGAATGGGAGTATCGATTCCTCATTTGCCGAAAATGGCATTATTATTATCGATGCTGGTAGCGAAATCGAAAAATTCCATGCGGCGGCTTTACAATTCGACGGAAAAATAGTGATAACTGGTTCAACAAATCAGGATATTATAGTTGTACGACTTGAATCTGATGGAAGTCTGGACAACAGCTTTGGAGAAAATGGTTTAATCATTCTTGATATCGACAACGACAGCGAAGATGATAGCCGGGCTATTGCAATACAGGAAGACCAAAAAATCGTAATCGCCGGTACAGCCGGAAAAAATAATAGCGCCGATTTTTTACTTGTACGCTTCCTAACCAATGGCTCACTGGATAATACCTTTGGAAATAATGGCATAGTACAATTGGATCTTGCCACTGATTCATATGATTATGCCCGTTCATTGGCGATACAATCTGATGGTAAGCTTGTGGTAGCAGGATTTGTCAGATTGGGATCCGTCGGAACAAATGACATATTCGCAGTGGCACGATTCAATCCGGATGGTAGCCCCGATGATGGTTTTGGGACCAATGGCAAAGTGTTCACATCTTTGAGCCCCAATGATGATGTCGGTCAAAAAGTTCTTATTCAACCTGACAATAAAATTCTTGTAGCCGGTTATAGCTTTGTCCCAACCACTTTCAGTTTTGGATTTTCAGTTGTGCGTTACCATGGGGAGACCGTAAGTGTACAAACTTACGCTTCAGATCAGAATCTTCAGATTTATCCAAATCCGAATGATGGAATGTTTACCGTATCAATTGAAAATTTGCCCATTCAGAAAATTGAATTGTATACGCTCACGGGAAAAAATATAGGATTAGAAATGGATGAGATGAGATCGGATTACAAAGTAGATATCTCATCCTTTCCAGCCGGAATCTATTTGGCAAAGGTATATACAGATAATGGGGTGATGACCAGAAAAATTGTGGTTCATTAACCCAGGTTTAACAGCACAATATGTATTGTTTCAGTTCCATTCATCCATGTTTTCATCATCAAAAACATCATTTGTTAAAAGTTGGTCTTCCCCCCGGGAATGCATTTTAATAAATGTTTCTTCCCATCCTTTTCTGGGCTCATGAATAGGTCTGAGAATAATTTGCCCTTTTTCAAGGATCATCTAAATCCGGTCTGTGATGTTGTAACGTTCCAATATGGATTTGCTTATGCGCAGTCCCTTCGAATTTCCTATTTGTATGATGGATACTTCCATGGCCATTCATTTGTAATGATTAAGTTAATAAATTTTCCAGAAGTCCATTGAAAATATATTTCATGACGCCTGGTTTAGTCCCCTAAATGAAAATATATTTATTTTGATAACAGGGCTGATTCAGTGACAGCTTTGCTGAAAATGTTTATTGCAACTTATTGATAAAATCATTTCATATGAACACACGTCAGGAATTTCACGACTTTATTGATGGCATCTCCGACGAAAACATCGTCAAGCTCTACTTCGATCTCATTAAGTCTATTGACCAAAAGACATCGGGTAAATTGTGGAAAGCACTCAATGCTGATGAACAGGAAGAAGTGTTGAAATCCTGGTCGGAAAGTTTTGACGAAAGTCAGCTTGTGGTCAATGAGGAAGTGCAAAGCTATTTCCGGAAATGGCTCGGGAAATAAGTTGGACAAAGCGGGGAATTCGGAGTCTTAAACGCGTAGTGCGTTACCTTGAGGAAGAATGGGATGAGAAGGTTACTTCCGACTTTTTGGTCCAAGTATTTCACACCCTGGATTTGTTGAGCAGAAACCCTTCATTGGGGACATCCGAATTTCCTGAAAAGGTTTGTCCTGACCAGAACAATCAGTCCAAACAGAAAATAAAATATACTATCTGAAATGATAAATTATACCAAGGCCAAATCGCAGCCAGTTATAATCAAATTGCTGATGCATTTCCTGATCATCATGAGATACGAAGTGCAGATTTAACGCTGAAATAGAATTCAGACTTGCGGCGGTGAAAAATCCCAGAGAAAATTTTTCAGTCAGTTGACTGTTCATTCCCACTTGAACTTCCGTGGCAAATTGAAATCCAGGAAAATTTTCATCTGTCGATGTGGTGAGGCCAGTGCTTCCGATGCCACGTGAATCAATGGCAATTGAATACGCGTCCAGATTAATCGCCATCAAATTCAACCCTGCGGTTGCGCTCAGCGTGCGATTGACTGTGTAACGGGCATGAATTGGGATTTGAAAAGATAGGTATTGCATTTTAACGGTTACCTTTTCTCTAACATCCGAAACAAACAGTTGACTGCTCTGCTGATTAAACGACATTCTTTCGATCCCAATTCCCGTTCCCACTCCCATTTCCCATAGTTTTTCGATATCCCGAAGTGCGCACCGACTGTACCTGAAGGGGCATAATTGAATGCAGAAACATGCTGATTTTCGAACATCATCCAGGATCCATTCACCCTGACAGATAAGCCAATGCCCTCATCCAATTCCTGGCTCTGCACAGCCTCAGAAGAGAGGAATGCCGCAGAAAATACAACCAGTATTTTAGAAACCTGAAACCATTTGCAGCTGCCCATATTCTTTAGAATTTACGTCTCTTTAAATTACAATTGACCCAATGAAAATTTTAATCAATATTATTAAATATATTCTTGCCAGCGGATAATTCATTTCTGTTTTTCAAAAAAATTATGCTCTCACCCGACACCTTATATCCAACCAACATTTTTTTCAAACACCCTGTATCGATCAAAAACCGAATTCTTAATTTGAGGTGAGGACCTATGTAGTGTGCAGATTTCAATATCAAACCTTTAGTCTACAAAAGTTTCCCGTATTACCTGCTTACAGGTAAGTAATTCTTTTTCGCTAAGTACACCCAGCATTTTTATCACCCTTTTTTTATCTATTGTTCGCAATTGATCCAGCACTATCCAACCATCTTTCCCTGAATGTTTAACTTTAACTCTTGTGGGATATGGGTGGCTCTGTGTAGTCATTGGCGCAATGGTGACCGTGCGCAAATGACGGTTTATCTCGTCAGGTGAAATGATGACACATGGCCGTGTTTTTTTGATTTCACTCCCCACGGTTGGATCAAGGTTAACCATTACAATATTATATTGTTTTAGTTCCATTCATCTATGTTTTCATCATCAAAAACATCATCTATTAAAAGTTGGTCTTCCCCTCTGGAATGCATTTTAATGAATGCTTCCTCCCATCCTTTTCTGGGTTCGTGAATAGGTCTGAGAATAATTTGTCCCTTTTCAAGGATCATCTCGATCCGGTCTGTGATGTTGTAACGTTCAAGGATGGATTTACTTATTCGCAAGCCCTTCGAATTTCCTATTTGTATGATTGACACTTCCATGGCTATTCAATTGTAATTACAAAGTTATTACAATTCTACGACATCTGGTTGTTTTTGTTTGATTTGGTCGACTGACAACTTCCTCATTGACTCAAGCCACCTCCCGATACCTCGCATCCTCCACAATCGGCAGTTTTTCCAACCGCTCGGCATCGATACTGTAACAATCAAACTCTTCGGCCACGATGCCGGTGACCGCATACACCCCCCTTCCCCGAAAGGGAAACTGCCGAATGGACGGGGGGAAGTGCACGGAGTCGATAAATTGTCCTTCGAAATCCACGAAATTCCCAAAAGCCATGCGCTCTCCGCGGGCGGTTTTGGTGTCGCGGGCAGTGACCAGGTAGCCGTACACGGTGACGCGCTTGCCCATGTGGGCGGGCAGGTCGCGCGCTAACAAGGCGCTTCGGGGTTCGCTGACCAATAATTCAAAAGGATCCAAAAGTGGAAACCCCAACAACTCGATCTGATCAAAAGCATCTTCGATGGCCGTGCTCGTAAGGTTCGGCAAAGTATAGTTGCGCCGGGGCTCGCGGAAAAGATCCTGCTGTTCGGAAGTTTTGTCATTGGGATTTAATTTAAACCGGGCTTCCCAGAGCAGCTCCCGCTTGTTGCGCCCCGTAAACCGGAAAGCATCGATGCGGATCAGGATATCGATCTGCTCCACCCCGATGGGCACCCGGTCGAGAAAATCGTCGAGATCGCGGAAAGGGCCGCCCCGCTCCCGCGCCAACACGATGCGATATGCGGTTTCGTCTTCGAGTCCGTGGAGAAACCCAAATCCCAACACGATCTCTTTTCCGAAAAGGGTGGCTTCGTTGCGGGAGCGATTCAGGCAGGGCGGCGCGATAATCCCGCCTTTCATCCGGGCTTCGTGCAGGTAAAATTCCCGGCTGTAAAAACCCCCGCCATTGTTGATCGTCGCCACCATATACTCCAGCGGGTAGTGGGCTTTGAGAAAAAGACTCTGATAACTCTCCACGGCATAACTCGCCGAGTGGCCCTTGGCAAATGAATAACCTGCAAAACTCTCCACCTGCCGCCATATCTCTGCGGTAAGCTCGTCTTTATAGCCCTTCTTTTTGCAATTGCTGAAAAATTTATCCTTCGCTTTGGCAAATTCTTCCCGCGAGCGAAACTTTCCGCTCATGCCGCGCCGCAGCACGTCGGCCTCGCCCAGGGTGAGCCCCGCGAAGTAATGGGCCACCTTGATCACATCTTCCTGATACACCATCACGCCGTAGGTTTCCGGCATGATTTCGAGCATGGTCGGATGGGCTTCTTTCCGCTTTTCGGGAAACCGGTACCGCAGGATAAACTCGCGCATCATTCCCGAGCGTGCCACCCCCGGACGTATCACAGAACTCGCCGCCACCAGCCCCAGGTAATTGTCCACCCGCAGCTTGCGCATCAGGATGCGCATGGCTGGACTCTCCACATAAAAACAGCCTATGGCATCGCCGTTGCGCAGCATTTCGCGGATTACTTCGTCCTGCTTGAACCGCTTCATGTCGTGGATATCGATGGGCGGATGGTCGGGTTGATTCTCGTCGATCAGTGCCAGGGCATCCTTGATTTTGCCGAGTCCACGCTGACCGAGAATGTCAAATTTGTAGAGCCCGATGTCTTCGGCCACGATCATGTCAAACTGCACCGTGGGAAATCCCTTCGGCGGCATCCAGGTCGGCGAAAACTGATGGATGGGCGCATCGGCGATCAGGATACCACCGGCATGCAGACTCAGGTGACTGGGAAAACCTTCGATGAGTTTACCGTAGCGCAGCACCAATACAGAGAGTTCGTCGAGTTTGTTGGGATCAAATTTGCCCGAGCAAAGCAAGTCGATCTCTTCTTTTGGAAGCCCGAATACCTTGCCCAATTCGCGGATTACCGCGCGGTACTGAAAAGTATTGTAGGTGCCCAGAATGGCGCAATGCGGAAACCGCTCAAAAATATACCGCGTCACATCGGGCCGGTCGCGCCACGAAAAATCGATGTCAAAGTCGGGCGGATTCTTGCGGTACAGATTGATAAACCGCTCGAAATACAGGTCGAGTTCGATGGGATCCACATCGGTGATGCGCAGGATGTACGCCACCAGGCTGTTGGCCCCGCTCCCCCGCCCCACGTAAAAATAACCCTTGCTGCGCGCATAGCTCGTGATGTCCCAATTGATGAGAAAATACGACACAAATTGCTTTTGGGCGATCACTTCGAGCTCCATTTCCAGGCGGCGCATCACCTCATCACCGGCGTCGGGATAGCGGTAGTGGAGATTGTCGTAGCACAACTTCCGCAAAAGGGCTTCATCTGCTTCGAGTGAGCCGGTGGCAGGGTCGAGCAGCGGCGTGTAAGCACGCAGATTTTTGTGCGGATAGGCGTCACCGTATTCAAAAGTTACCGTGCACTCCTGCAGGATGCGCGTGGTATTGGTGATCATCTGCGGAAATTCGCCATAGAGCGACATCAGGTCATTGCGGTGCATCCAGACATCGGAAGGACGGGCTTCTTCAGATGTGGGCAGTTTGGAAAGCAGGCAATTGATATCGGTGGCGCGCAGGAGCCGGTGCATATTGAAGTGGCGTTTGGCCAGATGGGATGCGAAAGTGAAGCGCTGCCCCATCACGAGTTTGTCGCGGCGCCGGGCCCAGGCCGAGCGCGAGAGCCGGATCAGGTCCTGCGGGTCCACCCCGATGTATTCATTGGGTCGCAGGGTATGGTGTGGCCTTTCGGCAAATGACGGGAAGGGGTAGATCACCACCACGTGCGCAAAAGGCGGGGCTTCCGCCGGAATCTCTTCACCGCTGTGGAGAAATTGAGAGAGGTAAGTGTTGATTTCGCGAAAGCCTTCATTGTTTTTGGCCAAAGCCAGAAAACAGGGCTGCGCTCCATTGCGGAAGTCGATGCCTATCACCGGCTTCACCCCTTTCTTTTGCGCGATGCGTACGAAGTGCAGGGCCGCCGAAGTGCTGTTGATATCCGTGAGCGCCACCACCGCGTAATCGTTTGCCAGGGCCTGTTCCAGCACCTGTTCGGGCGATAAAATCCCGTACCGGAATGAGTAATATGAGTGGGCGCAAAGCATGATACAAAGCTAATATTTTTAGCATTTGGATGCGTGCTAATTTCAGTAGTGAGTCGGGAGTAGTGGGTAGTGAGACGATACCTGAGCGAGAATCTACCGAATATCCCAAAACCCAAAAAACTGCAATTTCCTCATTCTCATAGACACCCGGATTGGGAAAACCCCTTCCTTTGTATTAGAATAAGGTTGTCATGAATAAACGAATTTTCATCATACTCGGATTATTGGTATGTCACCTGACGGGATCCGCGCAGGACAAGATAGAGCGTGAACGCCGCATCGGGGCGAATGATGTGCCCAAGCCCGCCGTGGAGTGGCTGAATGAAGCCTTTGATGGGGAAAAAGCGGTGCAGTGGTATGAAGAGCAAAGTAATGGAACAATAAGCTATGAAGCGAAGTTCAATTGGAAGAATGAATTTTACAGCGTGGAATTTGACCGGGAAGGACAGATAGAAGACATCGAAATCGTGCAGCGTTGGGCAGACCTTCCGGAAAAAGTTCAAAACGAAATGAATAAATATTTCGAAAAAAACTATTCGCGCCACCGGATGGAAAAAATTCAGCTGCAATATACGGGCTCAGCCGATGATCTCGAAGACCTGATCGATGATGATAAATTTGAAGGCATCACCACCCGCTACGAACTGGAATATTATGGTGTCAGCGACGAAGGCAAACACATATGGGAAGGGCTGTTTGACGACAAGGGACAACTCATCCAAAAAAGAAAAGTGATACTAAGACCCACTGATAACCTGAATTACTGATGCGTTTTGTCTGGATGTTGGTTTTGGTTTTAGTCGCCCAGGCGATACGGGCTCAGCAGTCGGAGTCGGCGGGCTTTTTTCCCGAAGCCCAGCTCAGCTGGTCGCCGGTAAAAAATCTCAAACTCACGGCAAAAATCGAATCGCAGCACGGCATGGTAGCCAATTCCAGCGAAACCCCGACTGATTGGGGATATTACCACGACAGAACCGATTTTCAGGGATTCGTAGGCACATCCCTCAACCCCTTCATATCAATCGCCGGTGGCTACCAATACCGGTGGGATGGCGGTGGTGAAAACAGCCACCGGTCCATCCAACAAATTTCGCTGGTAAAGCGCAAAGTGCGTTACCGGTTGGGGCACCGGCTTCGCACAGACCAAACTTTCCTTCCTACGGATTCTCCGGAATTCCGCTTGCGGTATCGTTTGGTGGCTGAGATTCCCCTTTCGGGAAACAGGATCGATCCGGGAGAATATTACCTGATCGCATCCAACGAGCCCCTTTTCGGAATTCAGGGCGAAACCTTCAAAATCGAAAACAGACTGGTCTGCTCTCTTGGTCACAATTTCAATAAAAATCAAAAATTGGAAGCCGGTCTCGACTACCGCACCGACGATTTTCTCGATGGTGGCCTGCGCCAACGTTTATGGTTTAAAGTAGGGTGGTTTGTGAATATTCCCGAACAGAACACAGATTAGACCTCAGAAGTAAATTACAATTTCAAAAGTTTTTTGATGTCATTTTCAATCGCTTCCGGCTTGGTGGTCGGTGCGTACCTCTTATACGGTTTCCCTCTTTGATCGACCAGAAACTTGGTAAAATTCCACTTGATCGTTTTACCGAAAAAACCACCCAACTCCCCTTTCAAATATGCGAATACCGGATGGGTACGAACACCATTGACAGCAATTTTTTCGGTGAGATGAAAAGTAACACCGTGATTTCCCCGGCAGACTTCTTCAACTGTATCATTTGTTTCCGGTTCCTGATTCATGAACTGATTGCTTGGAAAACCGAGGACAACGAGACCCTGGTTTTTGTATTTCTGGTGTAATTGTTCCAACCCATGGAATTGCGGTGTGAGGCCGCATTGTGTTGCCGTATTCACAAGGAGTACTGCTTTGCCCTTAAAATCATTCATTTTGATTATTTCCCCATTGGGTTTGGCAACTAAGAGATCGTAAAAATTCAAATGAGACATATTACCGGATGTGTAATCTGATTAAGTCAATGAATAACGAAATTGATCTGATATAGTTCACGAAATTTCCGGGATTTTAGTTGGCAGCACATCATTGGTCACCTTGAATCTTAAAATCACCCATTTGGTGAAACATCACAAGTAATCAATACAGATATTTGCCTTGAGTTCATTTTGTGTTCACATAAATTATTGCAATTCGCGGTTAATCAGAATCAAAAATCTACTGCTCACAGGCGAAAGAAGTGGTATCGTAAGATGTCGATTATTCCGATTTAGTCAATGTCATTGAAGTGACTAGATTGTATAATTATCTTCGAAATCTTAAATTTATTTAAACCGTGTAACTAATTCCGCATAGCGGCGTCACTTTTGATAGAATACTATTGTTAACCTTAAATTCTATTACAATGAAACATTTTACGCATCTGTTTTTTATCATTTCATTCTTTATATCAACTACCGCTGTTTTCGGCCAATGTATAGAAATCACTGCTGAGACCGAAGAGCTGTATTGTCCCGGTGAAGAAATTACCCTGACAGCTACCTCAGGTTTTGAAAATTATTCCTGGTACTATAATTTCAGCAACAGCAATGAAGGTGGCCAACTTCTGATGGAGAGTGGAAGTGACAATTTCATTACTATTTCAGCGAGTGAATGGGCTGTAGCTTATATCTACGTGGAAGTCGATGATGCAAATTGCACAGAGCCTTCCCCGACTGTGGTCTGGGACAGCTGGGTTTTTGGGAATATTGCAATTTCTCACGAATTTAATACGATCATTTGTCCGGGCGACAGCAGCCTGATTGAAAATGCCTTTAATGGCCCGGTCAATTTTCAATGGTATAAAGATTTTGAACCTATTGACGGAGCAACTACTTCGTCTTATTGGGTAACTGAACCCGGAACATATACCCTCCAGGCATCATACCCTCAATGTCCGGATTTTTGGTTGAATTCTGGTATAGGTCCGACATTTGAATTTTACAATGTTCAAATTCCTGTAATAAATTTTGAAATGGTGGATGATGAACCACGGTTGTTTATTACCACGGGAGTTGATGTTCAGTGGTATCTCGATGGAGAAGCCATAGAAGGTGCTGACAGTCCAATACATATTCCAACCGAATCAGGCATTTACACTGTTTCAGCAATTGATCAAAACGGTTGCACAGTTATATCTGCCGGATATAATTATAATGTGGTAAGTTCAAACGATACGATTCAAAAGGTGAAATTTGAGGTATTTCCCAACCCATTTCAAGCGGAAATAAATATTGTCTCCGATATAAATCACACCAACGGATTCATCCGTATTTTTGATTTGACTGGAAAGCAAGTGGGTAGTCAAAGAATCATGAACAATGCCACACAAACCACCATGAACCTGAATGATTTAAACAAAGGTATTTACCTGCTGGAAATGATTTTTGATAATGGTGATAAAGAAGTTATAAAACTGATAAAGTCGAATTAAATTTATCTGCGATTTGAAAGAATGAACAAAGACTGGAAATTATTTCCAGTCTTTTTTTTTTTAATTATTCGATAGATTTCAAATCTCATTTCGCCGGTTACACATCACGAAAAGCTGTAATTTGAATTGATAGAAAAAGTAAATGACAGAACGCAACCACAATTATAAATTCAAACCACATGCTTTATCGACCGACAAATCAAAAAACTTCTCATTCTAGTTTCATGATCTTTTCTACCACAACCCCATTGGGACCCTCCAAATGAACGATATACATTCCATTTGTATATCCGCTTAAATCCAGGTTTATTCGATTCATTCCACTTACCGTGTGATTAAATGCTTGTCGTCCCTGTAAATCAAATATTCGAATTTGATCAAAAATTGCATTTTGGAAATCAATCCAAACTGTTGATGTCGTTGGATTTGGGTAAATCTCTATTTCACTGAGACGCGCATTGGATACGCTTACAAATTCTTCTCCCGTCAGGCAAATTTGCAATTCCCAGCCATCAAGACTTCCACCATTTCCCGGGGCAACATCGGTTATATTGAGGGTCCATGTACCAGCCGACTGTTCACCGTTGAAGGCACTCAGGAGCCCAATGGGTTGGAAAGAATTTCCAGAGGTTGCAGGACATGAGATTAGACCTTCTGCTGCCTGATCATCAAATCCGAAAAAGAAATTTTCGGCATCCGTTCCCGTTTCCGATAAAAATAAATTTCCATTAGCCTGGGTAATCATTACGGAAGGAATATTGATTTGATTGCTTGTACCACCCATGGCAATAACACCACCTGCTACATTATTTATCACAATTACGGCAGTTGCACCGGCATTTTGCGCGTTGATCACCTTTTCGACAAAGGGACATTCTCCTCTGCGTACAATGGCAATATTGCCATTTAGTTCAGGCGCATTGATCGCTGGTCCACATAATTCTGCTCCATTGGCCGATCCATCATCCGCCAGTACAGCGGCTGCTGTAATGCCTCCGGCAGGAATATTTGGCCCGAATGCTGCCGCACCGGAAGATCCATACACCCCGGAAATAGTTTGGGGTGAATTGACCACCACATCTCCATTTGATCCCAGAGTGATATTCAGTCCGCAATTGGCCGCAGTGAGCAAAACTTCTGTTCCGGAAGGGCTGGTAAGGCTGAATATCAAATCGGTAATTCGGGTGTGTTGGCCTTCGATATTGCGCACATTCACATCCGCAACTATACCTTCCTGTGAAACCTCAATTTCAGACGTAATAGTTGTAGGAGAAACAGATTCAATTTCGAGGGGAAGATCGTCTCCATCCTGTGCAGTGCATACAAACGTAGTAAATGAAAAGCTGTTGGATGGCCCTGAAAAGCCACAGGTTGATGTATTTGCTATACGCCAGTAATAAGTTGTTTCCGGTAGCAGGTTGCTAACTGTAAAGCTGGTGTCATTTAAACCCACCGCATTAGCTATCAGATCGTTAAAGTTGAGATCAGTTGAGACTTCCAATACATATGTGACGCCAATTCCTGCATTGTTTTCCCAAACCAAATCAACTTCAGTGCTTACACCTTCTGAAGCGTTTTCGGGACTTACAGGAGTTGAAGCAATGGGATTGGAATTAATGATAACGGTTACGAAAGAAAAATCATTTGAAAACCCATCGGCTTCACCTGTGATCACAATCTCGTCGATGACGGCAGGACTGTTTTCGGTGCCTGTTACCGTGACGGTTATTTCATCGCCAACACCTGCCACCATACTGCTTAACACCACATTGGTATTTGCAGGTTGCGCTGAAACGCTCAGGTCAACAACACCTTCAAAAGATCCGACTTCTTCGATGCTAAAGCTAAAACTGAATTCGTCACCCTGACAAATGATGTTGGTCTGTTCATCCGCCTGGAAATAAAAACCATTTTCTATTACTTCTATTGAGAAATTGCTGTTTGACACATCGAAAAAAGTGCCTCCTGAATTCATCACCATGATACGGGCCGTGGTTGTGCCAATATTGGGAACCATCAATGGGAAAGAGCCTGTATTTGGAACACCTTCGGCAAGAAGCAAAGGATAAGATTGTCCCCCATTGGTGGAAAGAAAAATATCGACAAGGTCCGCGTTAATCGGCGAAGATGTGGTATTGGCCACATCCCAGGTAACTGTTTCGTAGTCGAATCCCTGCCATGTAATACCCGCAACACTTGGATAAATCACCTGAAAAGGTCCGGCAGTTGGGACCACCACGACATCAATATCGGCATATTGGGTGCATCCGGCGATGGGTGCATTGTCGCGCACACTGAGGCGAAATGACATATCCCGACCGAAAGCTGGCAAACGTTCCCAGGTGAAAGGACCATTTGAAGCCACGACAGACAACCTTGGAAAATATCCAGTAGGATTGGTGGTGGGGGAAAAAGACCTGAAATTGGGTCCTCCGGTTGATGAGGCCAAAGGAGGTTGGGTGGAAATTTCATTATCCATTTGTTCCCAATTGTATGTAAGTTCATCTCCATCCGCGTCGGTTACATCCGCTGTGAGAGCGAATGGAGTGTTAACCGGAATGAAAATTTCTGCAGGAAGCACCCCGATAACCGGCGCATTATTGCCTGTTTGAGAGTTTACCTGACAACCGTTTTGGGTGATTTGAATTCCAATTTCCCGCATATTCACACCATGAAAATGGTCATCGCTGTTGTTCTGAACATTGGTTGGACAGATACCAGCATAGGCCATAATGGTTGATCCGCTGCCTGGTTCCATAGCTGTACTGTTGTTTCGATTACCTCCGCAGGCATTATTAAAACTGTGGTTGCCACCAAACTGATGTCCAATTTCGTGGGCTACGTAGTCGATATCGAAGGGATCGTTTACCGGGGCACTGCTGCCGGTTACACCCCGCGCTTTGTTGTTGTTATTACAGGTTACTCCGAGCCCTGCCACACCTCCACTGTTGGTCCCAAAAACATGGCCTATATCGTAGTTGGCAGCCCCAATAACCGAATTGGTATTGGCCTGATTTTCCTGAAGCATGGCACCGGCATTCCCATTGGTAAAGGGATCGGAAGCCGGGTTGGTATATACAATCACGTCATTGTTGGGTATCAACGTCATGGTGACCCCAAAATCTCTTTCATAAACCCCGTTTACCCTGTTCATGGTCGTAACAATGGCAGCCATGGCAAGCTCAACTGTGCCGCCGTGAAAAATACTGTATTCTCCTGTGGCCGCTACAGCAAGTCGATAGGTTTTAAGTTCGCATTCGTTGTAGGGATCACTCTTAGGGGAAGCTGGCTCATAGCTTTCGTCCGATTCAGAAACGACGTGACAGATAGCCAACTTATCTGTGTAAAAATGATTTTTAAAATATGCCATGTAATAAATATCATTTCCTTTGAAAACAGGATCAATAAACATGGTTGGCGTTCCTGGAGTGAAAATCATCACACGGAGTCCGGATGGAGAAATATCCAACTTCCCCCAAGTGTTCCGGCTTTCGGGCGAAATGATATTGAAACTGCCAATTTCAGGAAACTTTTCGTTTAATTCCGGATGCATGGTCGTATTTGCCGTTAACAGAAATTGATTGAAATCACCTTGTCCGTCGGGTAGCGAAATTAAATAATCAGCAGGCGCTCCGATTATTTCCTGATAAAGGGTTGCGAAATCCAATTCGAAATAATCTGCCTCACGGGCAAATATCTGGGGTTCATCAGTTTCATTCGAAAGAATTTCGTGAAGGGAGTTGGCCGTCCATATAGATTGGCCTGATGTGCCTTGAGCCAAAAGGCCCAGCGGAAAAAACGTCAATGAGATCAATATCCCAAAAATGGAACGAGGTGTAAAGAGATTCATAGGCTAAGTTTAGATCGCCCAAGATAATGCCTTCTTTGAAAAAATCCATCATTGGAGCCAGTCAGAATTTTCATCTGAGATCGAAAATTGGATTCTCAAAAAAATTCTGCTACTCGTCAACCTGAGGTTCTGTACCTCTGTATTCTTTCCTGAACGGATTGATGTTGTGCATCTGGCAGAGAAAAAGCGGGCATCGCCGGTGTAAGATGGCCTGGAACAGATTCGCCCGGCAAAGCAAAACGCATCACATATACGTAGGCATATTCGAGCATGGGAATTTCCTGACTGATGTCGCCCTGGATGTATTGAATGCGTTCGGTATTTGATTTAAAACGGTCGATGATGAGCGGCACTGCCGGGTCAGTTTTTTCATAGAGCCCTTCAAAAGCAACAAGCTGAACAATGGTTCCGGGATGGTGGGTGAGCACAAGTAGTTCATCTGTCGTGGCTTCAGACATCAACCGAAGTCTGCGTGTGTACGCAGGAGCAGTTTGTGGGAGGCGACCCATCAGCTCCGTACCGATATAGTTGTCATTAAAAATCTCATCTGCAAGGGTTAGTATTTCGTGTCGCAATAAGGCAGGATCGTAAGCCTGGGCTGTAATTTCCTTCTTAGTTCCGCAGGCTCCAATGAATATACCTGCCACGAGAAGCGCTTCGCAAAAAAAAGTTCTCTTCATAATCCTTGATTTGAGCTGCAAGTTAGGATGATTCAAATAAAGCATTCATATTCACCGCGGGATAAATTTTTTCGAATGAAACAAATGATTGGTTCGATGGAAATCTCTGGTTTCCTTTGTATCATCATAAAAACTATTTAATGAAAATTGAAATAAGAAGGCGCAACGATTTTTTTCACATGGAAGCTGAGAATGAAACCGGTAATGTGGTACACATGGACGCTTCGCCTGAAATTGGTGGAACAAACGACGGTATGCGACCAATGCAATTACTCCTGGTGGCTCTGGGTGGATGTGGAAGCATTGACATCATTTCCATTTTGCGAAAGCAAAAAGAACCACTCGACGATATACGCATTACGGTAACTGGGGAGCGTGAGGCCGGAGCCGTACCATCACTTTTTACCGAAGCACATGTCCATTTCCAACTCTATGGTGATATTGATTTGGCGAAAGCCGAAAGGGCGGTAAACCTATCGATGGAAAAATACTGCTCGGTGGCAAAAACGATGGAAAAAACCGCAAAAATCTCGCACAGTTTTGAAATTATCTCCTGATGAACGACGAAAAAACGCCTGAGGGTTATTCGGAAACCGATCCCATCCGGGCACAACAACCCAGAAGTGCATTTCGGGAACACGCCGTTCCGATTTATATGACATCCAGTTTTGTATTTGACGATGCCGAACAGGCCAGGGCGCTCTTTGCCGATGAGGAAAAAGGAAACATATATACACGGTTTTCCAACCCAAATAATACCGAGTTAATTGAAAAGCTTTGTCTGATGGAAGGTACGGATGACGGTATCGCCACGGCCTCTGGCATGGCAGCCATGTATATCAGTATGGCTGGATTGTTGAAATCAGGCGACCATATTTTGGCTTCTAGATCGCTCTTCGGCAGCACGCATCAGATTTTAAGCACCATATTTCCCAGGTTCAACATTTCGCATACCTATGTCGATATTACCGCTCCGGAAACATGGGAAAAGGCAATTCAGGAGAATACACGAATGATTTTTGTTGAAACCCCATCCAACCCTGCCCTTGATCTCATCGATCTGGAATGGCTCGGTAAGCTTGCGCAAAAACACAATCTCATTTTAAATGTTGATAATTGCTTTGCCACTCCATACTTACAACGACCAGCCCTATGGGGAGCGCATCTGATTACGCATTCTGCCACAAAATTTATGGATGGTCAGGGTCGTGTAATTGCAGGAGCTGTATTGGGCAAGAAAGAATTGATCAATGAAATCCGGTTTTTTGCACGCCACACCGGACCGGCTCTTTCTCCTTTCAATGCCTGGGTATTGAGTAAAAGTCTGGAAACGCTCGCTGTACGAATGGATAGACATTGCAAGAACGCACTATCCCTGGCGAAATTTCTGGAAAGCAGTCCACACCTCGTTTTCGTAAAGTATCCTTTCTTACCGTCACATCCCCAATTCGAGCTTGCAAAAAGGCAAATGCGTCAGGGTGGCGGAATCGTGACTTTTGAATTAAAAGGTGGTATAGAAAGCGGGCGGAAATTTCTCAATGCTTTAAAGATGATTTCCCTTACGGCAAATCTGGGCGATACCCGAACCATTGCTACACATCCGGCAAGTACGACGCACTCAAAGCTCAAAGAAGAAGAAAGATTGGCTGTGGGCATTACACCTGGTCTGATCCGTATATCCACCGGCCTTGAGGACATCAACGACATCATCGCCGATATCAGGCAGGCCATCGAAAAGAGTGCTGTTCGTTAGGGTCAAATTCCTAAAGACCCTGATTGGGATTTGAGAACAACTGTGAAAGTAGTCCCGAAATCCGGTGTGCTTTCCACGGAAATAGCACCACCCATGGCTTCAATTTGATTTTTAGAAATAAACAATCCAATTCCCCTGGCATCTACATTCCCGTGAAATGTTTTGTACATGCCAAAAATTTTGTTGCCGTTCGTGGTCAGGTCAATGCCAATTCCATTATCGGAAAAAATTATTTCGACATCGTTGTCATTCATTTCACGTGCCTCAATCTGGATCCGTGGTTTTCGATCTGGTGAAGCGTACTTAATGGAATTGGTAAGAAAGTTGAGAATGATGCTTTCCAGATAGGCAGGCACCACTTTTACCATGATTGTTTCAGGCACCATGTTGATGATATCAGCACCTGATATTTTAATCAATGATTTGATATTTGGCAAGGCAGATTCCACTGTTTCCCGAAGTGGGAGAGCTTTTAATTTTTCGATCACGGTGGTGCTGATTTCAACCACTTCATTCAAATTTGCGATCGTTTCTGTGAGTCGGTCGGTTGCATCCCGGAGATGTCCGAAATAGATTTCCTTCTGGTCAGTATCCTCTTCCTCCTCGGTAAATGAGACAAGCATATTGAGGTTGGCGCTGTGGGATCTAAGATTGTGGGTCACAATATGTGCGAAATTCATCAACCGTTTGTTCTGCTCTTCGGTGATTTGGATGAGGGTCTCCAATTCATTTTCCCTTCGTTTCAGTTTGCCAACTGTTTTTTGAAGAGCGTTTCTGGCATCGACCATATCCTGTATAATATGGCCTTCGCAAAGCAGAGATGATACTTCTCCATTGCTGCCATACACTGGTTTCATCCTAAAATCAACCATGATAGATTTTTTAAACCTGTCCCGTATCATCATTTCATACTGGATGGTTTTCCCTTTTGCAACTTCGGCAATGGTGTACTCCAATTTCTTTTTCATCTTATCAGAAATGGGCCACCAGTATGCTTCCCAAAATTTCTTTCCAACAACGTTATCTGAAGACACTCCGGCAAAGTCCAGTGCCGTATCATTCACCTCTAAAAAAGTTCCGTCCGTATCGAGAAATCCGATAAACTGGTAAGTGGAATTAAAAATTTCCCGAAAGCGACGTTCGAGATTAACCCGCTCCCTCTCTGCGTTCTTCTGAGCAGTAATATCAGTTACCTGGGAAACAAAATGTATTGGTTTCTGAAATTCATCGAGCACAACAGAAACAGCCAACGTTACATAGACGATGTCTCCATTTTTATGGATATAACGTTTATCAATTTCATAACCCCGCCTTTTTCCGGTTAAGACTTGTTCAAACAGACTCATATCTTTCGATAAATCTTCGGGATAGGTAATGTCTGCAAATGTGATTTCAAGAAGTTCCTCTACTGTATAACCGATCATCTGACAGAGTCGGTGGTTTACTTTTATGAATTTCCCCGCTGTGCTAACCTTCGCCATGCCCGTAATAGCCTGTTCGAAACTTCCCCGAAAGGATTGTTCGCTGCTCGCCAGCTTTTCTTCGAGTTCCTTCTTTTCCTGAATTACGTAAGTTTCGCTTTGAACAAACATATCATTTTCATCCTGCTGAATGATTGTGGTAAGTGCTTTCGACCAAAGATATTTTCCGGATTTGTGCCGAAAACGGAATTCAATTTCCTCAGGTTCTATGTTCAGTGTTAACAATGCCTCCGCTGCTTCTATCAGTTTTGGAATGTCGTCCGGATGCATAAAGCTGTATACATTTTCCCCGACCATTTCTTCAGGTTCGTACCCAAATTGCGTTTTCATAGAGGGTGAAACATACGTATAGACTCCATTCAAATCATTAACACAAAGTACATTTCGCAATTTATCGGCGAGGTTTCTGTACTTTTTCTCACTTTCCAGAACTTTTAACCTGACGAGTTTTTGATCGTGAATATCCTGAAAGATCCCTTCAAGACGGATGCATATATTATTTTCAAAAACAGGATTGCCGATGGCTCTTACCCATCGTTCCTCATTATTACCATTAATGAAAATCAATTCGTCATCAAAAGGTTTACCCTCTGAGACAGCTGCACTAATCGACTTTATGGCTGTGTCCCGGTGATATCCCTCTTTAAAAAACTGAAGTGCAGAAAGAATCTTGGGTTCAAAATCGGGTCCAACTGCGTGAAGCGATCTCATTATATCATCCCATATCAATTCATCTTTTACAAGATCGGCGACCCAAATTCCCACATGGGAAAGTTTTAGTGCAGCTTCAATTAATTCAGGTGACCTGTTTTCTGGTGGGCTTTGTTCCGAAGCATGTGTACCTTCTGAAAACACGTTCACCTCAGGCCTCATAGAGTGGGAGAATTAGATTCATCATTTCAAATCTTAATAAAAAAACGAGAACCATCGAAGATTTCTAAGAATATGTAGGTGCTAAAAAATTCATATGAAGGACCTCAGATACATTATACACAAAGTCTGGCAAAAAGGGTTCAATTTTAACATTGTGTAAGGTTAGAATTTTTGCCGATTTGATTTCATCATATCAGCCTGCAGGTTGATGAAGAGCATTTATCTTTGACGAAACTAGCCCTGTGAAAAGATTCATTTTTATTATTCTGATTGGAGTGATTATTCAAAGCTGTCATTACTTCCCATTCCTGAAATACGGCAGTTCGAGGGGTGAAGACAATTTTCCCAGATTCAAAGACAATCACTACTTCGCCGGTTCACCGCATCACCTGCGGAGCGCTTATGATATTACCTGTTACGACTGGACAGTCACAGTAAATCCGAAGCGAAAACACCTGGATAGCAAGATGATTATTCATTTCAGGGCTCAGGAAAGCAGGGATACCATTCTCCTCGATTTGCAAACCAAATTAAAAGTGAACAAGTTGACAGGATCGAGCCCCGTATCAAAGTACCGCCATAAAAGAGATTTGCTTTTTGTTATTTTCGAAAAAAAACTGGTGCCAGGGGAATTGTATTCCGTGACAATCGATTATAACGGAAAACCAGCGAGTATAGCTGGTATGGGTCCGGTGGTATGGAGCGAAGACAAAGCCGGTAATCCATGGGTCAGCACCATTACCCAGGGCATTGGTCCGCATTTCATCATGCCGTGTAAGGATCTGCTTGAGGATGAACCCGACAGCGCATTTATCCGCGTGGAAGTTCCGTCCGATTTGATTGCTGTTGCCAATGGACAGTTATTAAAAACGGATCTACGCGACAAAAAACGAACTTTTCATTGGTTCGTAGATAATCCAATCAATGTCTACAACATTTCATTCAATGTTGGAAACTATGTCCATTTCGAATATCCATATACCGATGTTACCGGTGAGGATCGATTCATAGAAGCTTATTTGCTCGAACAGGATTCTGCGCGTGGTAGAGAATTTTATGCCCAGACGCCGGCGGTAATGAGGGAACTTGAAGGTTTGTTCGGACCGTTTCCCTGGTGGAATGACGGTTGTCGGTTTCTTCAAACGGCAATCAAATACGGAGCAATGGAGCACCAATCGGCGATTTCAATGGGCGACATTCTGGAAAACGACTGGGAGGTTGATTCGGCTCTGCACACCAACTCGATTCTCATCCATGAATTGGCCCATGAATGGTGGGGCAACAGCATCACCGCCCGCGACTATGGCGATGCGTGGCTGCACGAAGGCATGGCCACGTATTGTCAGGCGCTGGTAGCCGAAAGGCTTTACGGAGATTGGGGATACGAGCGGGCTATCAATCAAATGATCGGAAGTATAGACAATGAAAGACCGATTATTAAGCCATTTGGGGTGCGGTACAATTCGTGGGTAAGCCGGAAAGATGGTGATATCTATAACAAGGGAGCGCTTTTCATGCACAGCCTCCGGATGCATATTGGCAACGACCCCCTCTTCTTTAAAACTTACAAAGAAGCATATGAAAATTTTCAATTAAGTCAGATTTCTTCGAAAGAGCTACAGGATTTTTTCAGTGAGAAAACGAATATGGATTTAAAACCCTTATTCGATACATACCTCCGCCAGGCAGATGCCCCCACCCTGTCATATTATTTTGACGAAAGTCGGGAAACCCTTCACTACAAATGGCTGAAGCCATTGCCTGAAGGATTTCAAATGAAGGTGATTGTCGGTGTCGGTGAAGGGGCTGTGGAATTATGGCCTACTCATAATTATCAGACAGTACCTTTGTCTGCTTCTGTTGATCGAACACTGCCCCGTGCTACTTTTGGTTACGTGGTGTTCAAAAAAGATGAAGATCTGGCGCGTTCGCTTACGCCAAAATGAGAAAAAAATCTTCCCGGTTGATTGTCAGATAACGTATAAAATATTTCGTCGGAATGCATATGATGTCGACTTAAGGTTAAAACGGTCGTACTATATTCGCAGCCCATTAAAATCTGTTGAAATTGCGATTCTGGCTTGCCCTCTTTAGTTTTTCAATCCTCACAGGACTTTCAGCACAGGTTTCTTTGCCCAGCAGCATGGAAGCGGTTTTTACCGATCAGATTATTACCATTGATGGTAAGCTCGACGAAGCCGTTTGGCAAGATGCCCGTAAAATCGAAAATTTCACGCAAAGGGAACTCAATGTGGGAGAACCATCAACAGAACT
>JBGTLS010000065.1:0-3379 GCA_041744015.1 Cryomorpha sp.
GCTGTCTCAGTGATGTTTTCTTTGTCATTTGGGTGCTGATTTTTAGGTTTGTTTTGACTTGGTCAAAAAGTCAACCTATTTCAGTCACGGACAATGCGTGAAAAGGACGTTCGCGGTTGGACGAAGGGTGGGTGATTGGGGGAGTTGGGAGTGGGGAGTGGGGAGTGCGGATTGGGGAGTGCGGAATTGGGAGTGCGGAATGGGGAATTCTGAGTGGGGAGTTCGGAGTGAATGAATTGAGAATTGAGAACACAGCGACGCAGGAGCTCACGAATTCCTTTGAAAACTAACACGCATGAGTAATGGAGAATTGACAATGCGAGAAATTGGGAATTGACTTCCCGTACAATTCATTACCTTCATCCCTATAAAACTTCATCAACTCATTGACAACGAATCACGCGATACAAAAACCGATCATCGGCGGCGGCATCTACACCCTGAGCGATGTAAGCATGGTGATGGGTGTGGCATACCACAAGGTGCACCGTTGGATCACGAAACATTGGGACGAGGTGCTTTCGGAGGGTTTTTATACCTGGACGGAACACAATTCGAAAGCCATCGGGTTTCACACCCTGATTGAATTGGTTGTATTTGCACAGATCAGTGAAGGCGGTGTGACTTCAAAAGAAATTCTGAAGGCGCATCAATTGCTTTCAAAACGTTTCAATACGCCCTTTCCTTTCGCCATGCAAAGTGTGTTGGGTAGTTTGCGCACCAATGGCAAGCAGATTTATTTTACGGAAGGAGAAGAAGATATCTATTGCCTTGACGGCAAATACCAGTTTAATTTAGGCTTCATCCACGATTTCATGCAAAACATTGAGTTTGGTGGTGATGCCCTGGCGCAGAAATTTTGGCCCATGGGCAAGGAAAAAGCCGTGGTGGTGGACCCAGGTCACCAGCTCGGACAGCCTGTGGTAAGTGGCACCAACATACAGCCGGCAGCTTTAAATGCCCTTTTCAACGCGGGTGAATCGCCTGAATTTATTGCTTATCTCTACAATCTTTCGGAACATCAGGTGCAGGATGCGCTGGACTTCTGTAAGCGCGCCGCCTGATGAAAGTATATTTGGATGAAAATATGCCCGAACAAATTGCGCTGGCATTGAATACCATCCAAAAAGTGCTCAACAGGAAAGAAAACACAGATATTGAGGTCACTTCTATCGTCGCTGAATTCGGCATGGGAACCAAAGATGAAGTTTGGCTCTCCAAAGTGAGCGGCGGCATTGTCATTACCCAGGATTTTAATATTCAACGTACCCGGCACCAGAAAAATTTGTACCTGGAACACGGTGTGGGTATGCTATTTATCAAAGTTCCGGGAAAAAAGGGACTTGACTTCTGGTCTTTCTTTAAGTTGCTGGTGAAAAGTTGGGATGATATTCGCAAAGTAGCTGCACGAAAGTCTCCACCATTTGCATACCTGATCGATGGGAAAGGGATATTGAAGGAATTGGAATAGCGAATGAACCATGTGACAACGAAGGGAAATAATTGAGAACCGACCGGAGGGAGTTCACGAATTCGTATAAACTTAGCGACGAAGGAGCGATCTCAGGGGCACCGCTGAACTAAGCGACGTAGGAGCTCACGACCGGCCTGTGCGCATGCCTGCGTGAAGGGAGTAACAAGACGGACAATCGCCCGTAACAAGGCGGACACTCGCCCCTAAAGCAAACACGAATGAGTAATGCGTGGAACGGGCGATTGTGGATAGTGTGGAGGTTGGGAGAATATGCGTAGGTGAATTATCTGCTGGCTGGCGATTTGGGTTGTTTAAATATGATGGGGGTGGGGAGTGCGTAATTCGATATGGCGAGTGCGGAATTCAGTCCAAATGCATTTATCGTGGAGCGTTTTGATGTGCAGATCACTAACACGTTCCACATTGCTCAAGTCGCTCAATACTATCCCCAATACAATTCCGTTTTATCAAAAAATTAAATGCGACTACTCATCCCGGCCATAGCAATTTTGATTATTTCCTGTTCTGAAAAAGATAATTCGACACTTGATTTTAAAACAAGTAGTCTTCAGAACAGTTTGGCGCATGTAAATCGTCACCGCGAACGTTCTCAAATGATGATCAGAGCTTATTACAGTGAAAACCCGGTGAAATACCGGGAGGCTTACCGGGCGTCCATGTGTTTAGATAGTCTTGCAGACGGATTTGGTACTTATATCGATTCTTTATTGGAATTAAATCATTCTGATATCGACAGGACGGAACTATTTGACATGTATAATTCCTTGTTGGTAGAGGTCGATAGAATTCGTTTGAGAAACTATATCGATATTGAGACAGATGATACATTTAAAATTGGAGAGAAGGCGCTGGAGGTTGATAAGGAATTGCTTTTATATTTAAATCAAAACATGAATCTGGTGGTTTCTGAAGCGATGTGGTACCTTTCTGCGGATATGGGTTTCGGCGGTGGGTTTTCTATACCTGAAATAGCATTTAAACATGATAGATCTAACAGGATTGAGCTTCGAGATGAAATCGTTCAAAAATCCGAATACAGAGAAATCAAACTCACTGAAATCTTAAAAGACGGCAAACCTTACTCAATGCGTCCCCGGATTAGAAATGTTTATACATTTAGTGAAATCGAATTTGACACGCTGACTCCGGGGGCATATTCATTGAAGGGAGATGTGCATATGCTTTTTGGCTACGGATCGTTTAAGGTTGAACCTTTTGAATATGAATTTGAGGTGGAATAATAGGTTAGATGAATAATTCATATCAATCCCAACATATCTTTTGATGAATTTAATCTGGAAACTGATCATCCCACTAACAGTTATTTCGATGACTGCATTCACGAAATGGTGGTACGTTTTTCCGGTTGATGCTCCCGATACAAAGATGAAAGGGTTTCCTTTACCATTTGTTTGTCCAGGATGGCATACATCAATGTCTTTACAGATTTTCCTTGTAGAATTTTTTATTGATCTGATTACATACTTTGCGTTTTGGTTCGTCCTGGTTTATGGGATCAACCGATTTTTAATAAGAATCAAAATCCATAAAATATTCACGATTTTATTGCTTACCACCAGCGGTTTACTAACCGTTGTTGCTCTCTTGATTGCTGTTGATAGCACCAATGTATTTTATGCGAAAAGACCTTTTGAGATTCAGGTTTTAGAGGTGGGGTATGAATTTATTTGGCAGGATATTGAGAAACCCGATTGGAATGATTATGAGCGGGATATTTAATTGAAGTTCTCCGTGGTCCTCGCTACGCCTACAAACGTGCGTTCTCTGATCGTGGATGACACGGGCATTTTTGGTAGGAAGGGGGAGGAAAAAGGGCGGCGCAGCCGCCCTTTTTCCTACCCCCCCAAAACCACCCAAATGCGC
>JBGTLS010000066.1:0-3493 GCA_041744015.1 Cryomorpha sp.
CTGGTTACAGTTCCATGCGCGGCTTCAGCTTCCATGGTTTTTCCATCAGGAGTGATCAGTACAGAGGTCATAAGGCCCAATGACCCAAAACCTTGGGCTACGGTATCACTCTGTACATCGCCGTCGTAATTTTTGCATGCCCACACGAAGCCACCTTCCCATTTAAGGGCAGCGGCTACCATGTCATCTATGAGGCGATGCTCGTAAGTCAGGCCGGCAGCATCCATTTTTGATTTGAACTCGTTTTGATAAACTTCTTCAAAAATGTCTTTAAAACGGCCATCGTATTTTTTCAGGATGGTGTTTTTGGTACTGAGGTAAAGTGGCCAATTTTTTTTCAAGGCCTGATTGAAGCATGCACGTGCAAATCCAGTGATAGACTCATCATTGTTATACATGCCCATCGCCACACCGGCACCTTTGAAATCGTAGATTTCCCAGTTTTGTGTTTCGCCACCATCTTCTGGTGTATAGGTCATCGTGAGCTTTCCCTTACCGGGAATCACCATGTCTGTAGCCCTGTACTGATCGCCAAAAGCGTGGCGACCGATGCAGATTGGTTTGGTCCAGGTGGTAACAAGCCGTGGCACGTTTTTCATAATGATCGGCTCGCGAAATACGGTTCCGTCCAGGATGTTCCGGATAGTACCATTGGGAGACTTCCACATTTTTTTCAAACCGAATTCTTCCACCCGGCCTTCGTCTGGTGTGATGGTGGCACACTTGATACCTACATTGTGTTTTTTAATGGCATGTGCGGCGTCGATGGTTACCTGATCGTCCGTGTCGTCCCGGTGTTTCATACCAAGGTCATAATATTCTATGTCCAGATCCAGGTAAGAAAGTATGAGTTTGTCTTTAATAAATTTCCAGATAATCCGCGTCATCTCATCGCCGTCGAGCTCTACAACCGGATTGGCCACTTTAATTTTTTCCATGAATATGATATTGTGTTTATAAATGTATTCCGGTTGCGAAAGTAAGGTTGTTAAACGATAATCTAAAATAAGACGGGCACAACCGCGACTCAATTAAGTTTTTTTGTCAATTATTCCATTGTTTTTCAGTGTAAATATATGTGGCAATCATACGGGCAGAACGTTTGCCTGACCGATTACACTGACACTATCTGAAAAACCAGCGGAGCAGTTTAATTTTTGTTTTACTGAAAGGGGGATATCGCACAGAAGGATCTATCCAGGTTCCTGAGCGCAGGATACTTTTGGCATGACTGAAGCATGTAAAACCATACCAGCCGTGATACTGCCCGCTTCCGCTACTCATTACCCCACCTATGGGCAGTGCCTGATTGGCCCAATACAGCAAGGTATTATTTACACATCCACCACCAAATTCGATATTTTCCATTACAAAATTCTCAAGTTTTTTATCTGATCCAAAAAAGTAACAAGCCAGTGGGTACCTGTTGCGTCTGCTGATTTCGAGCAGTTCAGCCCTGCTTTCCCAGGTGATTATGGGCCAGACAGGCCCAAATATTTCTTCCTGCATCACAGGATCGTTCATATCCACTTCGTCGATTAAGGTAGGAGCGATATACAGCGAACCTTTATCGGTAATTCCGCCAACCAAAATCCGCCCTTTATGAAGGTAACCTGCTATAATGTCAAAGCGTTTCTGATTGATAATGCGTGCGTAGTCAGGCGATTTTCTTGGATCTTCTCCAAAAAAAGATGTTAAGGCTTTCCGAACTTCAACAACGAAGGCGTCTTTGACTGATTTCTCCACAAGTAGATAATCGGGTGCTACACATATCTGCCCGGCATTGGTGAATTTTCCGGACACGAGCCTGCGGGCAGCAACTTTTAAATTCGCAGTAGCCGATACGATTCCCGGCGACTTGCCCCCCAATTCAAGCGTTACAGGTGTGAGTTTTTTTGCTGCCTGTGCTGCGATAATGCTTCCCACTCCGGGACTGCCGGTGAAAAAGATATGATTGAATGTAAATTGCTCAAGCAGGTCGGGCACGATTTCCTGACCGGCACCCAGCACCACACTGATGTACTCTTCTGGAAAAGTTTGTGATATGAGTTCGTGAATCACTGACGAAGTGTATGGAGCATCTTCAGAAGGTTTGAGCAAGGCACAATTGCCGGCTGCGATAGCGCCAACAAGCGGTGCGAGGCAAAGCAGAAAAGGAAAATTCCACGGACTTATGATCAGTACCACTCCTTTGGGTTGATACTTAATATGGCTTGATGAAGGCTGAAGTGCGAGAGGTGTGGGCTGCCGTATGGTTTTTATCCAGTCCCGCAGGTGGGCCAGGGTATGGTTTATTTCCATATAAAGAATGCCAATCTCTGTAGCATAAGATTCTGCCTCTGACTTGTGAAGATCTTTTGCCAGCGCTTCAATAATGCGCGGCTCATGGGCCTTGATGGATTTAAAGAGTGCTTTTAATGCCTTTTTGCGAAAAGCAAATGACCGGCAGCCCCCGGAATCAAAGAAAATGCGCTTCTCATTCAGAGCCGCCAAAGCTTTGGTAGAATCGGTTTTTATATGGGATGGTTCCATAAAACAAAGATTAAACCCCGGGATCAATTATCTGATCGGGATGGCGCATCCAGCTTTGCTGGTTGAAGCGCTTTGAAGCGCAGGGAATCAAGCGCACTTGTGGACAGTGACCGGTCGTAATCATACAATGCTCCTTCCCACGTGCCATAGGTGGTATTCGGAAGTACGATAAAGTTTTTTCCGAAATCCGAACGACAGCTGTCTGCAAATTGATTCCGCTGTACATTGGTTGCCGGCTTGTCATAATCGCTGCGATAGTCACCCAGATTGTCGCCAACAAAGAAGAGTATGTCATATCCATCTGCGATTATTCTCTGCCGGCGTTTTTCTTTATCTCCCGTATTGGTTTTTAATAAAAAGTGGGCCTGATCAATTTGCGGAATCCCAAGTGCAGCCATATTGCGCATGGTAGGGGAGAGCTGCGCGCTGTCTCTGTTGCTTACATAAAACAGGGTAACATTCAGGCTGTCGGCAAAATTTAAAAAGTCAAGTGCGCCTGGCACTGCAGGGGCTTCCGCCAATTTTACCCAATCGTCCCAGGTCTTGGGGTCAAATGGCTGGTCATTTACCACTTGCCAGGCCGTGTATGGACTGTTGTCCAGTACAGTCTCGTCGAGGTCCAATACCACAGCAGGATTCTTTGGATTGTTTCTGAGTTCCTCCTGTAATCTCATTTTGCCGAGCTCAAAAGCCTGGTAACAAAGGGCGCGGTACTCGGCCGAAACCTGCGTAAACAACGTTCCCCCAAGCAAATGAATCTGAGCACGCTTTTCTGGTTCTGATTTTGTCTCTTCTTGTTGTTGATGGCAGGATATCAGAAAGATGGCCAGAAGAATGGGAAGGAATATCTTTTTCACAATTTCGTCTTAGTGTCCATACAAGTATAAGGGCTTTTGACCAGATTGAATGACATTGAATGTAATGTTTTCGACATAGATGTCCGTATATACCTGCAATGCAG
>JBGTLS010000067.1:0-6601 GCA_041744015.1 Cryomorpha sp.
CATAAAGTCCAATATCTGCGTTGCACTTCTTTTGTAAACAGTCATTGACTATAGTCAACTCCTTGGTTTCCAAAAGTGCGTGCGCCTTGATATTGTACTTTCTGGTTCAGCCACTCGACTCTATTGACAGACTCTAATTAGTTTCCCGATTAAAAAGTTCTGTTGAGCAATCCCTTTCTGATTTTTCGAGGAGTGGAACTTAGTATCACCTCCTTTCAGAGTTTTTCGACGCTTCCTGTATTATTCTCTTATTTTTGCATCATTCGAAGACATTATTCCATTGACCACACCGAAAAACGATCTCCTTTTACGCGCTGCCCGCGGAGAATACACAGAACGCACACCTGTGTGGCTTATGCGACAGGCGGGAAGAATCCTGCCGGAATACCGCGCTGTGCGGGGCAGTCTCTCCGGTTTTAAGGAATTGGTGGAAACCCCCGAACGCGCTGCTGAAGTCACCCTCCAGCCCGTTGACATACTCGGTGTGGATGCGGCCATCATTTTTTCGGATATCCTGGTGATTCCCGAAGCCATGGGGCTGACCTATGAAATGGTTGAAAAACGCGGTCCCTGGTTTCCTGAAACGATTGCCTCCGAAAAGGACTTTGAGAAAATTCATATTTCAGAAGGCGGCGAACTCGATTACGTATATCAGGCCATCCGGCATACGCTCGATGGTTTGAACGGTCGCGTGCCACTCATCGGTTTTGCCGGAGCGCCGTTTACAATTTTCTGCTATATGGTGGAAGGCAGCGGGTCCAAAACTTTTTCCCTCGCCCGCAGGATGATTGCCGAAAGGCCGGACCTCGCACACCGCCTCCTCGATATGATCACCCAATCGACCATCCATTACCTTCGGGCACAGGTTTCGGCCGGGGTTCATTTGCTGCAGGTTTTTGATTCATGGGCCGGCATCCTGTCTCCCAACGACTACAGGTTGTTTTCCCTGCCATACCTCCGGCTCATTTGTGAAAGCCTCACTAATACCGTTCCCGTTACGCTGTTTGCCAAAGGAGCTCATTTTTCTTATTCCGATCTGGCTGCACTGCCCTGTCACACCATCGGTGTTGACTGGAATACCCCAGCACAATTTGCCAGAGAGCAGGTTGGACCGAACCGTAGTCTTCAGGGAAACCTCGACCCGGCGGCCCTTTACGGCAGTGGCAAGGATATTGTTAAGGCAACCCGCGCCATGCTCGCAGAATTCGGCCCCGGCCGGCATATTGCAAACCTCGGACACGGCGTGTATCCCGATACACCTGTGGATGCCGTAAAAACTTTTATCGATACCGTAAAATCATATACCCATGCATAAATTCAGATTTGCCGTTTTGTTTTTCATTGGTTTGATCGCCTTTCCGGCAATGGCCCAGGACGAAAAAGAGGCGCCTCAGGAAGATCCTAAAAACCTGGTACCCAATCCCAGTTTTGAAACATATGAGGGCAGCCTCCGCCGCGGAGAGCAATTTGAACTTGTAACCGGATGGTCAAACCCCACGCCTGTAAAATCGGAAATTTTCGCTTCAGGAGTCAAAAGCAAGTACGTGGCCATTCCTGAAAATATGTACGGAAATGAGTCTGCTGCTGATGGCGACAACTACGCCGGTCTGGTGGCATTCAGCCCCCGGAGCAAGGTACCCCGATCATACCTTTCAGTAAAACTGAAAGAAAAGATGAAAGAAAAAAGTTTGTACTGCGTGAAGTTTCAAGCCTCTCTCGCTGAGCGATCCAGAGTGGCTTCCAACAACCTCGGTGTGGTATTCGAAAAAAGCGCCATGAAAGAGAGCACTGCCGGAACCATTAATCGCACCACGATGCTGAGTCCTGTGATAAACAATGTCGTAAAAACCACGGATGGGTGGTGGGAATACTGCGCCACCTATGCAGCCAAAGGAGGGGAGCAATACCTGACCATTGGAAATTTTGCCAGTGATGACCGCACCCTTTCGGAAAACATGGAATTACCCTCTCAATACGAAGAAGCCGGTAGCGTCAATGCGGCGTATTACTACATCGATGCCGTGGTGGTGGAAGCCCAGGAAGGTGGTAAGGATTGTGGTTGCAGCAATACGAAAGCGCCCGAGAGCAAGATTATTTATTCCGGGTCGGTAGCCATCAATGAGAATATGACCCTCGGTGAAAAGCTTGACGTGGTGGAAGCCTACTTTTATCAATACAAGGATGATGTGGTATCCTCCGCAGAACGCAACATCGATCAGGTGATCGAATTGATGAATCAAAATCCCCTATTGAAAGTGCAGATTGTGGGTCATACCGACAATGAGGAAGCTGAAAGAGTTAAAACGGATGCAAAGCTGAGTAATCTCGGATTGCAGCGTGCGAAAAACACGATGAACTATATGACTTCCAAGGGTATTGACCGGAGTCGGTTAAGTGCGGTGACAGTAGACAATACGCAGCCCGCTTCCACCATGAAGACGCCTATTTCACTGGCCAAAAACCGGCGGGTAGAGTTCAAAATCAACCTGTGATTTTTTCCCGAAAGGGCGGACGTGAAATAATATCAAATTTTTCCCGTCATTTAGGATATGCGCATTTTCGGACTTTTACTGATTCAGGTTCTGGTGTTCTGCCTTCACGGCAGCGCCCAAAACCTGATTCCCAACGCCGGATTTGAAGAAATTTTCACCCGGGCCGAACACCAATGGGTGCAGCCCCAGGGACCTTTTTATCACTACGAGGAAACTACTGTGTCTACCGCCCACAAGGCGCTCAAAGGCCGGTATGTCAACGGCATTTGCATGTACAACAACGAGCCTAACGAGTATCTCCACGTGAAACTTCTCGAACCTCTGTTCGCCGGACAAACCTATTACCTCGAAGTAAGTGCCATTCTGATGCTCGCCAAATGTTTTAAAGCCGAGGAACAATGGCTTATTGGTGTGCACTTTGGCAACAAAAGACTCAACACACACCTCCCCGGAGACCTCGGCCTGAAACCTCAGGTAAATCTCGAATTGCCGCAGGGCAACAGGTTTCAATGGTTTCAAATGGCCGATACGTTTACGGCGGCAGGAGGGGAGCAGTATATGACAGTGGGTTATTTTCCCGGCACCCAATTGATCGAAAGCATGGTGAAAGCCCAGGATGCTTTCTTCGAAGAACTCGACAGAAATGCCCAGGCGAAAGAAAAAGCCAACGAACGCACTGACCTGGCTTACCTCTACATGCCTCCTGACGAACAAAAGAAGTATCTCAAGGAGCAAAAGAAAAAAGAGAAGAAACGATCTGAATCAAATGCATCCGAATACAAAAAATTGGAGGATCGGAAATCAGACCTCGACCCTGTACGATCAGGTCTTCAGGCATTCTTTTCCGTAAGGTATTACTTCGACGAGTTTTGTCTGACGCCATACCGTGAAGGCGAAGAACCTGAATGTCACTCCACGGCAAACACCGAGGAAATAGCCACCGGCCGAACGATCAATTTGCGGAATGTGTTTTTTGGTGTGGACAAAGCCACCCTCCTCGAAGAGTCGATCATTCAACTCAAAGCGCTTCAGAAACTTTTGAACGATTATCCCGAAATGCGGATAGAAATACGCGGATATACCGACAGTCAGGGGGAGGATGTGTACAATCTGAACCTCAGCAAACAGCGTGCATCTGCCGTGGTCGACTGGTTGGTTGGTCAGGGTATTTCAGCGGAGCGCCTGCAATCTGCCGGATTTGGAGAGGCCGACCCTGTGGAAACCAACGAGACCGAAGCGGGGCGCGCGCTGAACAGGCGGGTTACCTTCTTCATTTTGTCAATGTAGAGTTGGTACCGGATGTTCACCAACTGAGATATTTTCCTATTTTTCGCCGATGGAGATAACCCCTGTCACCCTTGCGGGTGCGATCAAAAAAGACGATCCCAAAACGATCAACGCCTGGGCGATGTACGACTGGGCCAATTCGGTTTATTCTCTGGTTATCACTTCTTCGGTATTCCCTATTTTTTATGAAAATATCACCCCGGAACAGATCCAATTTCTGGGGATCAATTTTCGGAATACCGCGCTTTATTCATTCACCCTTTCCCTGAGTTTTCTCCTGGTGGCCATCATGACGCCCCTTCTTTCGGGCATCGCAGATTATGCCGGACGCAAGAAAACGTTTATGAAATTCTTTTGTTATCTCGGTGGTCTGGCCTGTATCAGCATGTTTTTTTTCGATCCGGGTTATCTGGGAGTGAGTCTGCTTATGGTGGTCCTGGCCAGTGTAGGGTATTCGGGTAGTCAGGTTTTTTACAATGCTTTCCTTCCGGAAATAGCCTCACGGCCGCAACAGGACAGCGTAAGCGCACGGGGTTATGCCCTCGGATATATCGGCAGCGTGCTTCTGCTGGTGGTCAATCTGGCCATGATTATGAATCCCGCCATGTTTGGCCTTGAAGAAGGCAGTATCGCCGCCAGGTTGTCGTTTGTCATGGTGGGCGTCTGGTGGATCGGCTTCGCTCAGATCACTTTTCGCACCCTTCCGGGAAATGTCTACAACAAAAAAGTGAAGGGGGAATATCTCTACCGCGGTTACCTCGAGTTGCGCAAAGTCTGGTTTCAAATGAAGTCCACCAAAAGGTTGCGCAAGTATCTTCTGGCTTTTTTTGTCTTTAACATGGGTGTGCAAACCGTTATGTATATGGCCGTGAGTTTTGCCAAAAACGAAATCGTAGGCATGCCCGATTCGGGTTTGATCATCAGTATTTTGATCATTCAAATAATCGCCGTGGCCGGAGCATATTTCTTCTCCTGGCTGAGCAGCGCCTTAGACAACAAAAGGGCTTTGATGGTGGCCGTCCTCATCTGGATTGTCGTATGCATCATCGCTTTTGTCATCATTACCCCCTTGCAGTTTTATTTCCTCGCAGCCCTCGTAGGCGGGGTGATGGGGGGCATTCAGGCATTGAGCCGGAGCACTTATTCCAAATACCTCCCCGATACCATCGACCACGCCTCGTATTTCAGTTTTTACGATGTATGCGATAAAGTGGGAATTGTCATCGGCACGCTCACGTTTGGACTTATCTTCGAAGCCACCGGCAGTTTGCGCTATTCGGCACTTGCTCTCGGGGTATTCTTCGTGATAGGTTTCTTTCTGCTTTGGCTGACCCCTTCACGGGAAAATACGCCCGCGACATCAACCGCGGTGATCCATTGAAATCGCTTATTTTTACACCCTAAATTTTACGCATGTCAGAGGACGAAGTGTATGACGTAGCCATTATCGGCGGTGGCATCGTGGGCGCAGCCACTTTTTATAAAATTCAAACCAGATATCCCCATCTCCGCATTGTTTTAATTGAAAAAGAGCAGGTTTTGGCTAATCATCAGACGGGCAACAACAGCGGGGTGATTCACTCCGGATTGTACTACACACCCGGATCGCTCAAAGCCATCAACTGTGTGAATGGCCGGAAAGAGTTGGTCGCTTTCGCGAAAGCGCATGGCGTCGAACACGACATATGTGGAAAGGTCGTAGTGGCCACCGAAGAATCAGAATTACCCATGCTGGACAAAATCTTCCAGATCGGTCTGGAAAACGGCATCGAAGGCATCGAAAAAATTGACAGCGCTGAAATTGAGCGGCGCGAACCACACTGCCGCGGTATTGCAGGAATTTGGGTGCCGGTGACAGGCATCATCGATTACCGGCAGGCCACTGAAAAAATGGTGGAGCTCGCGTTATTGATCAATCCAAAGAGCAAACTGGTATTGGGAGAGGAAGTACGGGAAGTCTCGCAGGATGGTGGAACCAAGATCATCCGAACCACACGCAAACAGTTTCGCAGCCGATACCAGGTCTTTTGCGGGGGATTGCAGGCAGACAGGCTCGCGCGAAAAGACGGGGTGAAACTCCGGGAAAAAGTGGTCGGATTTCGCGGTGATTATTACGAACTCACCGAATCCGGTAAACACAAAATTAAAAACCTGATCTACCCCGTACCCAATCCGGCATTTCCCTTCCTGGGCGTGCATTTCACGCGGATGACCAATGGAGAAATCGAATGCGGACCCAATGCGGTTTTCACTTTCAAACGCGAAGGCTACCGGAAAACGGACTTTAATTTTGCGGACACGCTCGATGCGCTTCGCTACAGTGGCACCTGGCGTCTGTTTTATAAAAATATGCGTTTTGGCATCAACGAGTACAGACGTGCTTTTTCAAAGGTGCTTTTTCTGCGCACCCTTCAGCGCCTGGTTCCCTCACTGACCATGGACGACCTGCGTCCGGGCAGGGCCGGTGTGCGGGCCTTGTTGCTCAGCGCCGATGGCGATACCCGCGACGATTTCCGGATCGAATACCAGGCCACGAGCATCCATGTACTCAATGCACCATCACCGGCAGCCACTGCTGCGCTTGCCATCGGTGGGCAGATATGTGATATGGCTGAAAGGCAGTTTGGGTGGGCGGCAGTGTCCTAAAGTGCAAGAGATTAACTCAAGTTTTGCACGTCATTACTGTTCAAAATATTGCTGAGGTATATGTGTTCGCGCAGCGAACACAAAAAATTACACAGAGAACACAGAGACATTCTAAGTGGTAGAGAACACAGAACCGACCGAAGGGAGCTCACTGACCGCAGGGAAGTAATTGGTCC
>JBGTLS010000068.1:0-10788 GCA_041744015.1 Cryomorpha sp.
ATCACCCAGAATTAATGAGAGGGCACCGAGGATAATCGATTTCCCGCTTCCTGTTTCTCCGGTAAGGATGTTTAATCCTTCATCAAATTGAATTTCAAGATGTTCGATGAGAGCATAGTGCCTGATGGAAATATGTTGGAGCATACAGCAAAGATTGCGATTTTAGAATCGCAAAAGAGAATGATCTCCAGGGATTATTTCCCTTTTTGCATTTTCTCGTATTTGGAGAGATTTCCAGGATCTATTCGCGAAAGAAGTTCATACACAGCGTTGCGTTCCGGTGGCTGGGCCTGGGAGAAAATATTGACTATTTCATCACTTTTGGCCAAAAAGAAATTTTGGGTGTTGTATGCCATGGGTTTAATCTTGTGAATCTGGTCAAATTTTTCCAGGCTCGTAAGAATCGCTGTTCTCCCCTGTGGAACCTTTTCGCTCATCAGGTCGAGTCCCTGACGATGATATTGGTACAGGCAATCGCGCATCGGCTCGAATGTGCGGTGCAACATGTCGGATACAATCCAATACCGGTTTTTATCTCCTTCGAAGGCCTTCCAACCCGGTGCTGAAGATGCCTGAGCACTCTGTACTATGCGGTTTGCCATCTCAAAATATGGTGTGCCTCCACGGGGTGAAAAAGTATCATAATCAAAGGCGATGATGATGTAGGCATAAAAGGCCAGAATGGACATCAGATTGCTCTGAAACTGATCCGGATTGAAATTGTACTGGGTATTGGGAACAAATTCAAATACGATATTGTCATCGCGCAGATTCAAAAGCGGACTGCTGTAACCTGTGTTGAATATCGGTCGTCCGGAAATCACCTGAAGGGTAGCTCTGTAAGTATTAGAAGATGCTGAAGCGCCCTTATCAATGTTTAAAATCATGGTGCAATTGATACGCTCCTCGATGGTATAACTGTCGTTGGTCCATTTCCGGTTGTTCATAAACTCGAATATAACCTCCCGCATACTCTCAAAAATAGCGGGATTAACTCCTTGGACCTGATCGGAAAGCACCTCGATCTGACAATTGAGTTCCTGCGCTTTTAGGGTCGGCAATGATAAGCCTGCAACAAAAAGAATGAATAATAATCGTTTCATAAAATTTCAGACATGATGATATCAAGAATATCTTTGGCTACTTCGTCTTTTGATTTTAACCCGAAGGTAGTGGTTTTATTGTGTCCATAGATTGATACCTGATTGGTATCATACCCAAAACCAGCCCCATCATTTCTTAAGCTGTTCAAAACCATCAAGTCACAATTCTTGCGGACCATTTTCTCTTTGGCATTTGCCTCTTCGTTATTGGTCTCCAATGCGAACCCAACCAGGAATTGATTGGTTTTTTGTAGTCCCAATGTTTGAAGGATATCCACCGTTTTTTCCAGTTCCAGGGTCAACCCACCTTCTTTTTTTTTCACCTTTTCAACTGCTGGATTTATCGGTCTGAAATCAGCCACGGCCGCAGACATAATCGCAATATCGCAATCCGGAAATTCCTGTGAAGCTGCTTCGTACATTTCAGCAGCAGACCTGACATACGCCACTTCCACTCCTTTGGGTATTTCCAAATGTACAGGACCACTAATCAACTTCACATTTGCTCCCAGTTTCGCGGCCTGTCTTGCCAGCGCATACCCCATTTTACCTGTGCTGTAATTGCTGATGTAGCGCACAGGATCGATGGCCTCGTGCGTTGGACCCGCTGTAATCAATACTTTCTTTCCCCGCAAGGGTGATCTTTTTAATAGTTCATCCTCAATAAACTGGCGGATATGCTCCGGTTCGGCCATACGCCCCTCTCCGTGCAATCCACTTGCAAGCTCTCCCATTTCAGAAGGGATGAGTGTATCTCCCCTCTTCTCAAGTATTTCGATATTTCGCTGATTGGCATCATGTGCGTGCATGTCGTGGTCCATCGCCGGGGCAAAAAAAACCGGGCACCGCGCGCTGAGGTAAGTGGTAAGCAGTAAATTATCCGACTGGCCATGGGCCATTTTTGCCAACGTATTGGCAGAAGCCGGGGCCACAACAAAAAAATCGGCCCAAAGGCCGAGTTCTACGTGATTGTTCCATACCCCCAGATTTTCATCTTTGAGAAGAGAGTCCAAAACCGGACGTTTACTCAGTGTAGAAAGGGTAAGGGGAGTGACAAATTGCCGTGCATCCGGGGTGAGTATCACCTGAACTTCTGCGCCGGCTTTGATGAATTCTCTTACGAGAAATGCAGACTTATACGCTGCAATGCTTCCGCAAACACCCAGCAAAATCCGCTTTCCTTCTAAAAGGCCCATCCGGTCTGATTTCAAATCAGAGCTTCTCTCCCTGCTGATTCTCTAAGCGCCGAAAATAAATCTGATCTTCCATCATTTCCTGAACCGCCATAGACTGTGGTTTTGGAAGACGCTCGTAGAATTTGGAAATTTCGATTTGCTCTCTGTTTTCAAAAACCTCCTCAAGATTATCCTGTGTGGTAGCGAATTCCTGAAGTTTGGAGCTGAGTTCTTCCCTGAGTTCAGAACTGATTTGATTGGCGCGTTTCGACATTACCACAATAGCCTCGTAGATGTTTCCCGTTTGGGCTTCAAGTTCCTTAACGTCCCTTGTGATGGTGGTGCGCGCTGCGCTTGTGTTCTTGAAATTCATATTTCGTGTTTGTTGTATTAAAACTTCATCTTGTCCAGTTCCCGAATGGCACTGGAATAAAAACTTTCAGCTTCTCTGATATATTTGCTGTTTTGAAAGGAATCTACAAATTTATGATAAGATTCAATAGTTGCAGTCAGTCGTTCTTCTTTTTTGGTTTCTATACTGTTCACGGCCAAAAGGTATGAGCTTTTAACTATAAGAAATTCGATCTCCTCCTTTCTGCTACTTTCCGGAAAATCGCGAAGCAAATTGTTCAACGCTACAGTGGCAGATTTGTAATTCTCGGTCTGATAGTAAAGTTTTGCTATTTCGTATGCCTTCACTTCTAGTTTGGCTCGCAGTTCATCCACCATGGCATTGGCCGAATCCTTCAGTGTCGTTCCCGGATACTTGTTGAGAAACAACTGAAATTCTTCAATTGCCTGATGCGTATCTTTTTGATCCAAACTGGGACTTGGTGAATTGAGATAACTGCAGTACGCACTTCTGTAAAAACATTCTTCAGCCTTTGGACTGTTTGGATATGTCTTCGCAAAATTCTTGTAGTAATAATTGGCGAAGTAGTAATCTTTCAGGTTGAAATGGCAATTGGCGATGTAGTAATGTACAATCTCACTTCTATTGGACCCGCGAAATAAAGTGCCCAATTCATCGAAGAGTGAAAGTGCTTTGTTGTATTCCCCTTTGTCGTAATATTCAACCGCTTTTACATACTTCAGTTCAATATCATTGCTCTTGAGCAGCTTGTTATACTCAGAGCAGGATGAGACTAAAACGACGAGAAATAATATGAAAAATAACCTCACAGATAGAACAAATTTCGCGCAAAGATAACACTTATCACGCCAAAAACATGAATGAAAAACAGACTTAACAACGTACGCATGTTGGCAGATATTTTATGGTGATTTTGGCGGCGTCTTTAAATAGGTGTACTTTCGCGCTCAAACAAGCGATCTTCACCTCTATGCAAGACATATTTGACAAAATTAAAAACAATCGCGGACCTCTGGGAAAACATGCCAAGGAATCGCATGGTTACTTTTCTTTTCCCAAACTCGAAGGCGATATCGATCGGAGAATGATGTTCCGGGGCAAAGAAATGCTGGTGTGGAGCATCAATAATTATCTGGGATTTGCCAACCATCCGGAAGTGCGAAAAGTAGATGCAGAAGCCGCAGCGCGATGGGGCATGGCTTATCCGATGGGTGCGCGTATGATGTCAGGTCAGACATCCATGCATGAAAAGTTGGAAAACGATCTGGCAGACTTCATGCAAAAAGAAGATGCATTTCTTTTGAATTACGGCTATCAGGGTTGTCAATCGGCTATTGAAGCCCTTGTAGACAGACACGATGTGATCGTATATGACTCAGAATCTCATGCTTGCATGGTGGATGGCGTGCGTCTTCATCAGGGAAAACGATTTGTATTCGTTCACAACGATATGGACAGTTTTGCCAAACAACTCGAGCGGGCCAGCAAACTAATTGAAACCACCGGAGGTGGCATTTTGGTTGTTACCGAAGGCGTTTTTGGAATGGCGGGCGATCAGGGAAAATTGAAAGAAATCACAGCTTACAAGGAGAAATATAAGTTTCGACTTTTCGTGGACGACGCACATGGTTTTGGTACCATCGGCGAGAGCGGTCGCGGCGCGGGGGATGCACAGGGTGTAAATCACCTGATTGATGTGTATTTTGGAACTTTCGCGAAAGCGATGGCCACTATCGGAGCGTTTGTTGCCTCCGACGAACAGGTGATCGAATACCTGCGCTACAATATGCGTTCACAGACATTTGCAAAATCATTGCCCATGCCGATCGTGGTTGGTGCTATCAAACGTTTGGAAATGCTGCGCAACGAACCAGAGCACATGGAAAACTTATGGAAAATTGCCCGGGCCTTACAATCGGGATTGCGCAAAGCCGGTTTTGACATCGGTGTAACCAATTCAGCTGTTACACCAGTTTTTCTGAAAGGTACACTCGGTGAAGCAACGAATATCACCATGGACCTGCGCGAGAATTACAATATCTTTTGCAGCATCGTGGTTTATCCGGTTGTTCCCAAAGAGGTGATTATGCTGCGATTGATACCTACGGCCATTCACAAACTTGAAGATGTGGAATACACCATTGAGACATTCAAAAAGGTGAAAGTGAAACTGGAAGCCGGTGAATACTTTGCAAACGAAATTGTAAACTGGCGTTAAAACACCAATTTTTCAATGTTTTAAGCCGCTTCGAAATGAAGCGGCTTTTTATTTGACCTTTCTTAAATTATTTACTTTTACCGGATGAAATACGGTATTTGCATCTATGCGCTCATTCCTGCCAGGTCTGAGCCCAGCGACAAAGTTGAGATGGTAACTCAGCTCATCTTCGGTGAACATTATCACATTCTGGAGGCCCAAAAAAAATGGCTGCTGATAGAGAAACCTCTTGATGGATATCAGTGCTGGATCGACAAAAAAATGCATACCTCTTTATCACAAGAAGAATTTGACAAGTTCTCACTTCAGGATCAAAAGCGATGCGGTGACGGAATAGGATTTGTAACTGATCCCCGGGGTCTCCGGTTTGCCATACCCTGCAGTGCGATCTTACCCGGCTACGCTGAAGGTGTGTTCACGATTAACGAGCAGGTTTATCAATTCGACGGCCGCATTGCGCGACACGATTTGGATAGTCGCGTGCGTCACGCCAAAAGATTGCTTCACGCCCCGTATCTATGGGGCGGAAAATCTATTTTCGGAATGGATTGTTCGGGTCTGGTTCAGGTGGTTTTCAATTGTGCCGGAATATCGATGCCGCGAGATGCTTATCAACAGGCGTCGGAAGGAGAATCGGTGGATTTTTTGGATCTTGCAGAACCGGGTGATTTGGTGTTTTTCGACAATGATGAGGGGCGGATTATTCACGTAGGAATTCTGCTGGGGAAAGAAAACATCATTCACGCAAGTGGAAGTGTGAGGATTGATAAAGTGGATCATCAGGGAATTTTCAACGAAGATGAAAAAGCATATACGCACCAGTTGCGCTTAATCCGGCGGGTTACAATCCAGACTGCCTGATCAGTGTCACTGTCCCGGTTTGTTGAAACCTTGTACCGAAGTAGTTTGCGGCATCAACCACGTAAAAGTAAACCCCTTCCGGACAAAATTCTCCCGATTTATAATGAATGCCGTCCCAGTGTACATTTTGATCAATAGATTGAAAAACAAGCTGTCCCCATCTGTTGTAAACTTCGGTGCGGAAATAAGAAGGCAATTCAGAACCCACTATCCATAGATCATTTAGGCCATCTCCGTTCGGTGTAAAAATGTTGGGGATTGCGATTTCACAATCGACAATAAAAAGGTCCGAGAAGGCCATAGTTAAACATCCATTAAAATCGGTAGCCATGAGGATATACGTTCCTGAAATCGTTGGAAAATACACCGAATCTGTCCCGCCGTCCTGCCAGAGATAGTTGTTAAAAATGGTGTCGGGCCTCAATGCATAGGTTACGCCCAAACATAAGGCGGTGTCGGGAGGCAATGCCACCTGCCGGGGTACAAAAAGCGATACTGAAATTTCTACAGGTTCAATTCCACAACCAGCTAAACTGGCCGTTACACTGTAAATTCCTTCATCGTCCATACTACCAGCCGGGAATGTTATTCCAGTTCCCATCATCGCGCCTCCGGTAGGCGTATTCCAGACATAATTTACACCTGCTCCGGCATTCAAAACCTCAAAAAGAATGTTTTCACCAATGCATACAGGTGCATTGGATATGGCCAACGGTTCTTCCGGATATGGTTTGGGTGAAATAAATATTGAGTCAAGCGGTCCCTCACAAAATTCCGAGCTTAAAAATGCATATAACGTGGTATCAGTGTTAAATTTTCCTATCGCAAAATTTTCGGCAGAACTCAAAAGCGAACCGTCAAGTCCATCGACCCAGGAAATACCGAAATCCTGAAAAATGGAGACCACCTGAAATTCGCCTTCACAAACCAGTTCGAAGTCGAACACAGGCGCGGGTGGCAGTGGTTCAAACGAAATCGACAGAATATTTGACGTCAATTCACAACCATTGGTATCGACGGCTTCCACCTGAATATTTCCATTGGTAAAAAAGTAATTTGAACTTCCTTGGCCAAACGGACTCCAGTTGTATTCATCCATTCCCTCTGTTGCAATCACAAAAATGCTGTCACCAAAGCAGGTCGGCGTTAAATTGGGAATGGAAATTTCCAATTCAGATGTACTGAGTTCAACTACGATTGAAATTTCTGTGGTAATACCGCAGCCGGTCACAATAGCTGTATATATTCCAGGTTCGGTGATTACCTGAAGCGTGTCATTTCCCGAAAGGGGTGCCTGCCATTCAATAGAACCTGCGGCTGTACTAATGATACTTATGACTACCGTATCGCCAGGGCACAACACCGCATTCGAACTGCTCAGAAATGGCGTGGCATATTCTGAGATCTGTAAGGTATTGCTTACCAGAGCGCATCCGGCGTAAAACGTGACTTCCGCAAAATACAAGCCTGCTTCATTCACAAAAATGCTTTCTCCGGCTCCGATGTTTCCGGAAGGTCCCTGCCAGGTAATCTGTCCCGGGGCATCGGTGACCAACTCCACACTATCCCCAGGACAGATGAGGGAAAACTCAGAATTGATTTCTATTTCGGGTGTGCTGACGTCAACAATATCAATCTGAACGGTACTGATTACCGTACAGCCAAATTCATTCGACTGCGTTGCTGTAATCACATACTGCCCCGCTCCCGATACGTAGAGGCTGTCGCCAAAAACTTCAATCGGTGTAAAATCATACGATAATTCACCATCTGTTTCCATATAAAAAACAAGTGTATCACCGGGACAGGTCGCAGCGGGACCAGAAGCATTGAGAAAAACTGAGGGCAAAGGAGATATTTGCACGTAAACAGAATCTGAGGCGTAATAGGTATCATTCACCTCAAAACATGGATTGTCCAGTGTGGTAATTTCCAGATCAATCACGTACCAACCTTCTCCAGGAACACCGAAAGAACCCGCTGTGGATCCACCAATGAAACCATCAGGGGAAATATTCCAAACAAATGATAGTCCCTCCGGATCAACACCTTCCATGGTAATCGCATCATAAGCAAATACCAATCCACCATCTCCGCTACAGATTGTCAGCGTGTCATTGGGCAAATTGAAGGAAATAAATGGGTCCAACGTATCCGGTGGTACATTTTCATATAGAACAAGGATGAAATTTGATCCGGTGCAACCGTATTCGTTTTCGATATTTATTTGATATGCCCCTGGCAGTGAAACATTTAATGTGTCTAATAATACCATATCAGCTGTGACATTGCTTCCGGACCATCCATACGCCAAACCATCGGGATAATCAGCCCAGATTTGAACCGAATCTCCGGGACACAAAAAAACCGGAAAAGTGTTGTTAGCCAAGGTATTTACGACGGCATTATCGCTCATCAAGGGCGCTGAGGGTGCCGGAAATACATCAGCGAAGGCACTCACATTGTGCTGATAACATCCATCCGTACTTTGCAATATCGCAGATACATTTCCCGGAGCCGTGATGACTTTGTTGATACCCGTCGATGTCGGAGTCCATTGTCCAGTGTATGTATACCCCACTCCATTGCTACCAAAATTACCGAAGTTGGTTGCACTGATTGAATAAGGGGCGCATCCAATCACTTCAGTTTGGCATTCGGCCGTAAAAACATCTCCAGGGTAGATAATGCAGGCTTCAGGTATCGATAAATCGCAAGCTCCGGATACCTCCCGATGAAAAAAATCATAGGGCTGTCTTTGCAAATCGATGACTTTGATCAGAAATCCGTCAGCATCTGCTGAGCCATTTAATATGGAGAATTCACCATAATTGGGATCGCCACAATAAGTCAAACCCGGATTGGGTGATTGTGTAATGGGAATAAGTCCGGAAGTATTCAGGGAATTTCGGATAGGGATAACCATCTGGGTGGTAAATGTTCCGGCGATAGCCTCAAGATTGTCGGGGAGAATATGGATTCCCGCAGCTACATCATCAGTAACAGAACCGAAATTCCGCGCCCACAGAAATGTTCCTGTGGCTGAATAACGCATCACATAAATATCTTGGAATCCGATATTCATAAAATTGCTTTCGCCATATGCATCGCTCAGCGAATTGAAGGTGCATTCGTACCACCCGGTTACACCGACTTCGCCATTGTGGTGAGAAATTGCTCTGGCTGAAACCGCGGTCGAACTTCCCTGTGAAATACCCCATTGGTAAGCACCTGAGCTATTGTAGGAAGCGATAAAAACGGCATTGGTAAAAGCAGAATTAATAACCGGGGTTCCGGTACCGCCAAAAAAAGTAAGACTGGACCCACAATCGCCCGTAAGAAAAATATTGCTTCCATTGTTCGTGAGCCCGTAACCGATACTTTGACTACTTCCTCCGGCATATCTGAACCAGGCTTCATCGCCTGCGGTTGTAAATTTCACAAGAAACAGGGCATTCAGAATGGTATTGGTGTAGGTATTCTGAAAAGTAATATTTCCACTGAATTGACCTGAAGCATAAACTGCGCCCTCAATATCGGTGGTAATCGCCAATCCTCGGTTCAACGCATCTCCACTTCCCTGCCTGGCCCATAATTCCGTGCCATCGGAACCATATTTCACAATAAAAATGTCGTTGGTATTGTTGGTGCTGTTCAGTGCAAAGGAACCAAAACTGGCAGTTCCGGTAAATTGCCCTGTGATGAAGACATTGCCATTTTCATCCGTAGCCACTGCATTGGCCCGATCGCTGTTGCCACTGCTCCCGCCGGCTCTGGCCCAGATAATTTCGCCCTGTGTATTGAATTTTGCCACAAATGCATCTTGTGAACCACCGTTTGCGGAGAGGACTATTCCATTGCCAAAGTTGGCCGTTCCCGTAAAAAATCCGCAGACCAGGACATTCCCTGATGGGTCTGTGGCAATTCCGAGACCCCGGTCTGATTGGGGCCCACCCACAGCTTTTGACCACAATGTGGTTCCATTGACCCCCACTTTTGAAACGAAAATATCCGTGAGACCATTTACCGAAAGGGAAGTGCCATTCACCTGAGCAGTAGAACTAAAATAACCCGTGGTAAATGTGTTACCGGAGGCATCACCCGTCACTCCAAGCGTCTCATCTACATTCGGACCTCCCTGAAATTTAGCCCAATACGTTTGGCCTATAGCACCTGATAAACAGATAGAAATAAAAATGCCGGTGAAATAAATCTTCAGGAGTGAGCAGTGAATTTTGCAATTGCGAACCCTAAACACAGCCATCGGAATTGCTAATTGGAAAATGTCTCACGGGGAGTAAACGATTCATTTGGTCGGGACAATTGGAATTGGAGGTTGAAATTAATGCAAATAGAAGGTCAAACAATATGTTCTTGTGCCAAAAAGTCTCCAAAGTTTGATTCTCACTGACATTTCGACCGGTAATCAGCAAGATATATATGGAATAGATCAAAAAAAACGCCATATGACCAGCGGCGTATATTTTGCAGGTTTGGAATTGTAATCAAATAAAAGAGACAAAATAATGGACTTAAGTAAACTCACGATAAAATCTCAACAGGCCATTCAGGAAGCACAACAAATGGTGGTTCAGGCAGGTCAACAAAATATAGAAACCCCTCACCTGTTGACCTCTATGTTGCAGGTGGATGAAAACGTAATACCTTATCTGCTGAAGAAACTATCGGTGAACGTCGATATGCTGAAACAGACATTGGAAAGGCAAATATCGTCATATCCCAAAGTAACTGGTGCGCAGGTTCAATTGAGCCGTCATATGAGCGAAACGTTGAATCGTTCCTTCACCTATCTGAAATCATTCGGGGATGAATTTGTTTCGTTGGAACATCTCCTACTCGCCATTCTGGAAGGCAGCGATTCAGGTGCTGCGATGCTCAAAGATCAGGGTGTCACCAAAAAATTGCTCGAAGTTGCGATAAAGGAATTGCGGAAAGGGGAAAAAGTAACTTCGGCCAGTCAGGAAGACAATTACAACGCCCTTAACAAATACGCGAAAAATCTGAATGACCTGGCCAAAAAGGGAAAGTTGGATCCTG
>JBGTLS010000069.1:0-2507 GCA_041744015.1 Cryomorpha sp.
TCAAATAATTTTAAAAATCGCAACTGTGACATACCCGGAATATTTTGGCGATCAATCAATTGTTAATTTAGGTTAACCTCCCGAGTGCTCCGTAGGAGATGAGCTTAACTTTGACATGCATTGAAGAAAACTTACATCACCGCTCTTATAGTGCTCATCAGTGTATCTCTGGTGGGCCTTGTGGCAATTCAGATCTATTGGATAAAAAATGCCATTGCGCTACGCGACACCCAGTTTGCGCGGAATGTGAAAATGGCCATTGCAGATTTCAATCATGAACTGGAATTGGCTGAAGCGAATGAGAGAATCAGAAAGCACGAATTCGGACAAAGACTATTAAGTCAGTTTGATAGCATAGCTTCCCTTCAATCGAAAGAAAATTTTGTTGTTGCTCAGGAATTTCACAACAGTGATTCCGCTGTGGTGTACAGTGAAGACGGCATTTTTCAATTTAAGTTTAACAAGCGGACATCTTCGACGCGATTCTCTGACTTTGGGGAGTATGACCCTTCGACCGAGCTTCTTGCACAGGTTTCAGCTCCAAAACCTGCACCCCGTTTTTTTTCTGATGAACAGACAGCGCTGGTTGCAGAACTTTTTTCCGGCATACTCCTCATGGAAATAGGTGGAGATTTCGTGAACCGGTATACTGCCGAAAATTTGGATTCTTTGTTGAAGCGGAGCCTGGTAGAAACAGGAGGTATCAACGCGGATTACCATTTTGGCGTGTTTGATCGATTTGACAATGCAGACATTATTTCGGTTGAAGATAGATCTTTGGCAAACGAAATTATTGCAGAGGGATACCGAACGCGACTTTTTCCTACAGATAATGTACAAAATCCTCGCTATTTGCGGATTTGGTTCCCCAATCAGGACTCTTATCTTCTAAAAACTTTATGGCCACTTTTATTTTCCTCTGCCGTATTTATGTTAACTGTTATTTTGGCTTTTGGATTCACCATCAGCACCATACTGCGTCAAAAAAAGGTGTCGGAAATTAAGAATGATTTCATTAACAATATGACGCATGAGTTGAAGACGCCGATTTCAACTATTTCTCTTGCTTGTGAAGCTCTTTCCGATCCCGTGATGTCAAAATCGCAGACGAGAGTGGGTCATTACGTAAGCATGATAAGAGACGAAAATAAGCGACTGGGAGTGCTGGTGGAAAATGTATTGCGAAGTGCTGTGCTGGACAGAAAGGAAATGTCTCTTGCGCGGGATAGCGTTGATTTACATCAGGTTATCATCACCGCCATCCATAATATAGAATTGCAGGCACAACAAAAGGGGGGTAAAATCGGAACGGATCTTTCTGCCGCAAGGGCCGTGATCAAAGGTGATAAAATCCATTTGACAAATGTGATTTACAACCTGCTTGACAATGCGATCAAATACAGCAATGAGAGTCCTGATATAAAAGTGTCAAGTTCCACAGATGATTCTACAGTAAGAATACAAGTTAGAGATAATGGAATTGGAATCAAAAAGGACGATCAATTTCGTATTTTTGATAAACTCTATCGGGTGTCGACAGGAAATGTGCACAACATCAAGGGGTTTGGATTGGGTCTGAGCTATGTCAAAATGATCATTGAAAAACACCACGGCACGGTTTCTGTTCAAAGCGACTTTGGCAAAGGAAGTACTTTTACGATACAATTACCATTTGATTATGACCTCTAAGACCCGAATACTGTTAGCTGAAGACGATCCCAATTTAGGTTCTTTGTTACAAGAATATCTGGAAGCCAAAGAATTTGAAACGGTTCTCTGTGCAGATGGCGATAAGGCATTTAAAACTTTTTCGCGACAACAGTTTGATTTTGTGCTTCTTGATGTAATGATGCCTGTGAAAGACGGATTTACGGTGGCAAAGGAAATTCGAACGATTAACAAAAAGATCCCCATAATTTTCCTGACGGCGAAATCGATGAAGGAGGACACCCTGAAGGGTTTCAGCTTAGGTGCTGACGATTATATATCCAAGCCTTTTTCAATGGAAGAACTTTTGGTTCGGATCAATGCAGTATTGCGTCGAACAGATGCTTATCAGGAAGCTTCAGAAGAGAATAAATTCTTTGAACTGGGTTCTTTTGTATTCGATTTCGAACGTCAAATTTTGAAGGATGATGCCAGTGAGGTGAAATTGACGACAAAAGAAAATGAATTGTTACATCTTCTTTGTCTGAACAAAAATGGAGTTCTGGAGCGGAATTATGCGCTGAATGCCATTTGGGGAGATGACAATTATTTCAACGGAAGGAGCATGGATGTTTATATAGCAAAGTTGCGCAAGCACCTGCGCAAGGATCCGAGAATTGAGATCATCAATATTCACGGTAAAGGATTTAAACTCCTTGCTAATTAGAGTCTGTCAATAGAGTCGAGTGGCTGAACCAGAAAGTACAATATCAAGGCGCACGCACTTTTGGAAACCAAGGAGTTGACTATAGTCAATGACTGTTTACAAAAGAAGTGCAACGCAGATATTGGACTTTATG
>JBGTLS010000070.1:0-10090 GCA_041744015.1 Cryomorpha sp.
GGGCTGAATTTAACCGGAAATATGAAGCATCGCAAAGCCTGAACAGCGTGAATTCAAGATGCTACGGAACATGTTTGCAATGCCAAAGGCTAACCACAAACCCTTACCTTTGCACCTCTAAATTCTCACATAAAATGGAACGAACAGAACTCGAAGCGCTTGGTGAATTTGGCCTGATCAAACACTTGTCGCAACATATAGAAACAAACAATACCAGCACCGTAAAAGGCATCGGCGATGACGCCGCCGTGATCGACACCGGTGATAAGTTTATGCTGGTTACCACCGACATGCTCGTGGAAGGGGTGCATTTTGACCTGGGCTATGCGCCTTTAAAACACCTGGGATATAAAGCGGTGGCCGTAAATCTTTCAGACATCTACGCTATGAATGGCGTACCCACGCAAGTGACGATTTCGATTGGATTGAGCAACAGGTTTTCGCTCGAAGCCATTGAAGAGCTCTATGCCGGAATGATCGCCTGCGCGAAAAAATACGATGTGGATATCGTCGGTGGTGATACGGTGAGTTCGAAAAGCGGGTTGATCATCAGCATCACGGCCATCGGCGAAGTGGACAAAGACAAAATCGCATACCGATCCGGAGCGAAACCGAAAGATCTGATCGTGGTATCGGGTGATCTGGGTGCTGCTTATATGGGATTGCAGGTGCTGGAGCGGGAGAAAGCCGTTTACATTTCGACTCCAGGCGTTCAGCCTGATTTGGAGGGTTTTGATTACATCCTCGAGCGCCAACTCAAACCAGAAGCCCGCAACGATGTGGGTCCGCTGCTGGCGCAACTCGGTATTCAGCCTACTTCAATGATTGATATTTCCGACGGATTGGCATCAGAACTCATCCACATTTGCGATCAGAGCAAGCTGGGCTGCATACTATACGAAGAGAAAATCCCCATCGATCCCACGGTGATCACCGCTTCTGAAGATTTCCGGCTCGACCCGTCTCTCTGCGCTTTGAATGGGGGCGAAGACTACGAATTGTTATTCACCATGCCCCTCGGCGATTTTGACAAGATCAAAGGCAATCCGAATTTCACCGTGATTGGTCACATGACCGACGAAGGTCCTGCCCAGATGATGGCCCGTGACGGCAGCGTGCACAAGTTGACAGCGCAGGGATGGGATGCGTTTTTGAAACGTGACGGGTAAATCCCGTTGTTGTAGAGACAGGGCATGCCCTGTCTCTACAACAAATCCTTCCCAGGGGCCTTGACCTGCAATACCTTTGCGATGGGTTGGTTGGTGATTTTGGATTCGGCCCAGGCCTGAAAATCGAAATATTCAAAGACCGTTTTTTCGAAAGGATCCTTTTCCAGGGCGGTTAAGGCAGTAGAGAAATCCTGAATGTGTTCAATAGCCGTTTTATCTCCCGCTGATTTGGATACATTCCGCATGAATTCCATAAATATCTTTTCAAATCTGAACTGGCGTTTCCGGGTGTCGAGGTGTCGCTTTAAGCTTTTAAGGGTGTATGGAATGACATCGTAATTGCCCATTTCCAAATGGATGAGCAGGTGAAATATCTGGGCAAAGCAAAATTGGTCTTCTGTTGTATCGATTGGCACGGAATTCAGAAGGGCATTGTTCCATTGCAAGGCCTTTTTATATTCAGCCCCGATAAAATACATGGTCGATATCGAATGATAAAATGAAGCCCTGCGCACATCACTCAACCGGGCTCCCCATTTCGGCAGGATGACTTCCAATTCCTGGCAGAGTGGTATGCCGCGGTTAACATTGCCAAGAATATTGCAAATAGCGAGTTCCAGACTGTATGTATTTGTAAAAATGCGTAAGTCGAGGTCCTCTGTGATTTGTTGATTCAGCGGTGAAGGAAGGTTTCGGCTTTTGTTGAGGTACAGATCAACCTCGTCAAATTTATTCAGCTTGGCGCAAACGTAAACAAGGTTAGTCAAAACTGCGATATAAATTCCCGGTTCATCTTTGATAACCTCCAGATTTTCCTCAATCAACACTTGGTTCTTTACAAGCGCATCATAACTCTTTGCATAATCACCCAGCGAAAAAAAGTATACAGACTCCGTGTGGTTGGCCAGATAAGCGGATTCAAAGCTCGGAGCAGTGACGGAATTCTTTACAATGTTCGCCACTTCTGCTGCGAGGTCATCTGCTTCGGCTTTATCGCGAACCTGCCCTTTCTGAAATAATTTTTGAAAAACCTTACTCTTGGCGAGCCACAATTCGGATTCGGCGTTTATTTTTTTCAGGGTATCCTGTTCGAGCTGAAACAAAGCTTCGATGTCTACCCCCTTATTTTTTTCATAATGGTCATTTTCAGCAAGTCTTTTTTGACGCCGGATGATTTGGATAAGCGGACCCCATTTTTCGTGTTTTACGGCGAGTTTTTGGGCGTTGTTCAGTACACGCTCGCATTGACCATAGAGTGCTTTTTGATACAATATCTCGGCGTAGTGCAGGTTCTGATTCAGTTCTGCTTCGGTTGATTTCAGCGCGTGGAAGGCATCCAGACTCCGCAATATCTGGTTGTAAAGCCGGTTTTTGGCAATGGAAAAATGTTTGACGAAACTTTCATCTTCAAAGGTGTTGAGGATAAGTTCCTCATTGTACACCGCCTGTTTATCTATTTTGTCAAAGAGCTGGATGTAGTTCTTTTTTTCTTTGGTATGGTGCCTTTCGGAAAAAAGCTTGAAATACCGCTTTTCTGCGCTTGTAAGCGATTTTATCAGGTCGTGTAATTGATTTATAATTCGATTGGACATGTATATTTTTTCAATAATTCCGGATAACCTGAATACGAATCAAATTTCATCTGGATTTCTCCCATCATATTTTATATGAACTCTAAGACATCCGTTTGTGGCAGTGCACAATAGGATTTTCAGTATACCACCTGCTTAAATATACGTTTAAATCAAATTGAAATGGTTCAAAATAAAAAAGCCTTCCCAAAGAGAAGGCTTGATTAGAGATGTATATATTTTCTTTATTTAGAACTGGGTCCATTTGGTTTTCCACCAGTCTCATCATCATCGTCATCATTAATTTCTGACGCACCTTTTAAAGGTTTGATGTCATCCATTTGACCTGAGCGCTTTTCAAAATTTCCAGGCGCTTCAACTTGTGTTTTCTCAGCAGCAGGTGATTCCAACTCATCTTTCGCGCATGACGTGAGTGCCAGAGCGATGATTCCGATGATTAAAAACTTGAAATTACTGATCATGATCTATGGTATGAGAGATAAAAGTAGGGAAATATATTTACAATTCCGCAAGGTCGTATGAAATATTTGTTGGTTGACCTGCTGTCGGGCGTTTCGGTAATTTAATCAGAACCTTCGTGCCGAGGATTTCTCCTTCTGCATTTTGCATCTGGACGGGGCCTTCAATGACATAATTCAACCCCGTCATTCGTTTGTACAGCAAAATTCGGCTTTGGGTGATTTCCATTCCTTTGGAAATGTGACTGCCAGGTTCTGTGCGTTTATTATCAATGCTCGTGTCGATGCCAATTCCATTGTCGGCAATCAAAATCTGGTAAAATGCGCCGTTGGACGAAATCTTCACAGTGATTTCTCCTCGTTTGTCTGTTGGCAGAATCCCATGCCATATGCTGTTTTCGAGAAATGGCTGCAACATCATGGCGGGAATTTCAACCATGGTCAAATCGATGTTTTCTCCCACTTCGATTATATAATCGAAACGATCCTGAAACCTCATTTTTTCGAGCGTGAGGTATAATTCGAGTCGTTCCAGTTCGTCACCCAGTTTGGTGAGCGCCTGCTGACTGCTGTCGAGATTCATGCGGATCAATTTGGCGAAACTGCTCAAATACCGATTCGCAGATCGCTTGTCCTGCATGTTGATGTAATATTGTATAGAGTTGAGCGCATTGAATATGAAATGCCGGTTCATACTCGAATTGAGGGTTTGCGATTCGAGTTCGAGCATGCGCGACTGATATTGTAACTGAAGATTTGCGCGCTTTTCCCTTTCTTTTTTTATTCGGTTTTGATAAATGGCGTATAGCAGGGAAAGCAATAGAATTCCACATAGAATGAAAAACCAGGGCTTCAGATAGAACGGTGGGAGGATTTGAAATGAATAAGTCATCCGGTCGATAAGTTCAGGGTCGTCGTCCGAATAGGCTTCCAGAATGAAAGTATATGATCCGTGCGGGAGGTAGGCATAAGTAGCCGAGCGACTGCGGGTTGGTCCAAGCCATTCGCTGTCGGCTCCTTGCAGCATGTAGCGGTATTTCACCTTGTCCGGATTGTTGAAATAGATTCCGGTGTAATTGAATGTGATGTAATTATCCTTGTAGTCGAAAACGGGATTGATGGGCGTACCGTTTACGCGATGACGGGCATTGTTGCGTTTTGACCAGTCCACATCCTGTAAAAACAGCTGAATTCCGGTGAGATTGATTTTGGGAGCCACATCTTTCGCGTATCCATCTGTGAACGGTTCAAATTTTACAAGTCCCGAAGTGGTTCCAAACCAGATTTGTTCATCTTCGACCAACAAGGCGTTCTGGTTTGTTTCTGTGCCCCGAAGCCCCTCGTAAGCTGTGTAGTGGCGGGTGCGTATCTCTCCCGATTCCTCATATACATCCAAATTGAGTCGGTAAAGCCCGTTGTTGGTTCCAATGAGCAGGGTGTTGTCCTCCAGCGTTGAAAGGAAATTGATGTTTCTGGCGCTGTAGTTGGCACTGAAGTTCGCCGCCTTTAGACTGTCTGATCCTGGCTCCAGCACATAGAGTCCGGCTGAGGTGCCCACCCATACATTTAGCTGCAAGTCGGTTTCGATACAATACAGGGCCGCGTCGTCATTCGCTGGTATGGGGTAAGATTGAAACGCGTCATCCACTTTTTTGATCAATTGCCCTTCGGCCCCTATCCACATGGTCTTACCCGTTTTTTTCATGCTGCGTATTCTCCTACCGGAAAAATTCTGCAGATCATAAACTTTCAAAATTTCGCCCTGTTGATTGAGTAAAGCCATTCCATTTTCTGCTCCGATCCAGATGCTTTCGCCTTCCGGCAAAATGGCCGTGATGCGGTTTCCCGGAAGGCTGTCCCTCACCGATTTTTTTGTGATTTTACCGTCTTTTTCAATGAACAATCCCTGCGATGTGCCCACCCACAACGCCTGATCGGCGGCGGTTGCGACCTGCCAGATCGTTTTTCCCGGAAGGGAATCATTCAAGGAATAGGGTGAAAAATGTTCTCCGTCAAAAATGGTCAGTCCCTGGTCGTAGCTTCCAATAATCAGGTTGCCATTTTCCATTCGCACCAGGTCCATGGCTGCGTCTGACAGCAGACCGTGACTTGTATTGTATACTGTAAATGATTTTCCAGCCTGCCGGAATACGCCTTGACCATCGGTGCCTATCCAGAGGTTTCCTTCCCTGTCCACACCGAGGCTTTTAACGTTGGTATATGGCATGCCCTGAGATTCGTCAAGGGTTGTAATTTCACCTTCAGATATCCGGTTCAAACCTGCGATGGAGCCCACCCAAATATCCCCGTTCGGCATCATGGCGGCGCATCTGATGTTGTCGCTTACCAATCCATCAGCCACCCGCAGCTGGCGGATACTTTCATTTTCTATGACGTAAATCCCATTTTCGAATGTACAGACGTACGTGATGTTATCTGGGGTGAGGAGGATGTCGCTGACGCTGGCTTCGTACAACCCGGGAAAATCGGGGGGTTGCAGCCGGCCATTTCGGTGAATCACGAGGCCGGTGCGGGTTCCGATCCAGAGGTCACCATTTTTGGCGTAAGCCAGGGATCGGATATAACTATCGGGCAATCCCTCTGCTGATCCAAAATGTTGAAATGTCTCGCCATCCCAGTGCAGCAAACCTTCTCCTCCCAGCCCAAGCCAGAGCCCACCTTCAGGAGATTCCAACATATCAATGACCCGGGCATTTTCAAACCCATGGGGAAAGGGGTTGGTGGCAATACCAAGTCCATCAATCTGGCATAAAGCTCCGGTCGACCCTACCCAAAAAACTGAATCACCCTGAAGCAAAGTGTTGATTTGATTGTCGGGAAGCCCGTTGTCGCGCGAAAAGTTTTTGAATTCGTGTCCGTCAAACCGACTCAGACCCCCGAGGGTTCCAAACCAGAGGTAACCGCTATGGTCCTGCGCGATGGCGCGCACCTGCGATTGGGCCATCCCATCACCCGTATTGTAAGTGATAAAGGAATTTTGTTGGGCTAAAAGGATCTGGGTCCAACTCAGAAGAAGAAAAATCCACCCTGCTTTTTTCATATTTACATTTGGGCGATACGGTCCAGGAAGGGCTGGACTTTTCTCCGGGCAATGGGGATGTGTTTGCCATTGCTCATCACGGCAGAATTTCCATCTATCCGGTTAAATCCTTTGAGGTGATACCGCACGTTGATGATGTGAGATTTGTGCACACGGAAAAAAGTGGTGGTGTTGAGTTTGTCCTCGTACACTTTAATATTCTTGCTGCTCAGCATTTTTTTCCCATCGGCCAGATAGAGGGTGGTGTAACTTTCGGAGGCTTCGAGATGCACTAGGTCTTTGCAGGCGATGATTTCGTAACCTTCGCGCATCGGCACGGCAATTTTATCTTCTTCGTGTTCGCGGTAAACCTTACGGATAAGTTCTTTGATTTCGCCCAGTGAATTACCAGTGTCTTTTGAATTGATTTTTATTTTGCTCACCGCATTTTGCAGATCGTCTATGGCGATGGGTTTTTCCAGGTAATCCACGGCGCGGGCTTTTAAGGCCTTTAGGGCAAATTCGCTGTGAGCCGTGGTGAAAATCACAGAAATCGTGCGGTCTTCGAGACTTTCCAACAATTCGAATCCGGATTCAGAGGGCATTTTAATGTCCAGGAACATCAAATCTGGTCGGGAAATGTTTATCATTTTTCGTGCTTCCTCGGCACTTCCCGCCTGTTCTATTTCACTGATTTCAGGACAGTATTCTTCAATCATCATTTTGAGATTGTCTCTGCAAAATTGCTCGTCATCTACAATTAAGGCTTTCATAGGATGAAATTTTGATCAATTTAAATGATCCTTTTCAGAAAATACGGAGCATCGAACAAGCCGACGATTTTGGAATGTGAAACGCTGTTGTCATTGATTTAACCGATGAGGCGTTGCAATTCCTGTAACAAATCTTTTTTTCTTTCCCGGGAAACGGGCAATGCCAAACCGCTCTTCAAAACGGCCGACTGCTCATCACCGTGCAGAATATCTGAGACTTCCGTCAAATTGACAATGTATGATTTGTGGATGCGGTAAAAAGTATCGGGGAGCAAATCTTCATACGTTTTGAGGGTGCGGGTATCGAGATACGTGTCACCGGTTTTGAAATGCAATAAGGTGCAATTGCCTTTCCCTTCGAGGTGGGAAATTTCATCGGGATCGACGATTTTAATACCCTTGCTGTGGTTGATTGTTATTCGTTTTAGTCGCGACTGACGGGTGATTTCCAGTTCCAGACGCTGAAGGCTTTCCTGATAATCCTGCCTGCCAGTGTCATCGCGGGAGTCGAGTTTCCTTCGCTGAAGCAGACGATCCACCGTTTCCACCAAATCCGATTCATCTATGGGCTTTAATATATAGTGCAAAGCCCGGCTGTCGAAGGCGCGGATGGCGTGGTCTTTAAAAGCGGTGACAAAAACCACATAAAACATCTCGTTTTTCAGTCGCTCGATGAGGTCAAAACCCTCTGCACCCGATGGCATCCGGATATCGAGAAACACCACATCGGGATGTGTTTCGTGAAAAAGACGCTCAGCAGAATCGACCCCATCGGCCAATCCCACGACTTCCACTTCCGGGCAAAAATCAGATAGCATCATACGCAAATTCTCTCTTGCCGGCATCTCGTCATCTACGATTATTGCGCGAATGTGCTCTTTCATGTCTCTCATATACCCAAACCGGAACTGTTTTTACCTTTTATGAACCCATTGAGTCCTTTCATTTAATGTGCGAATAACATCAAATAAGAGAAGCCTAAATTTAAAGTATGTTAATTAATAATAAGCCTATGAAAACAATTTTCCTCACACCATCTTCTGGATATTCTCCAAACCATAAAGTATCGTTCAAATGGATTTTTATTGACCGGTAGATCGTGGGTTTTTTTCCAATACCATAGAAAGGGTTCTCTAAATGTGGAACCCTTTTTTTACGGGCCCTCGTTTTCAGTTTGTCGAAGCAAAAGGAACCTTCGTCTTTTTATTCCCGACCTTAAGAACTAAAAAATGGTTTTAGTCGTAAATGCCCCAAATCCCTTCCCAATGATTCAAACTCAGGAGCAGATTCAGATTGACATGCGCATCAATGGAGACGAAATGGAATTGGACTACACACCCAAAACCAATCGGACCCTGTTTGATATTTGTGATGTAAATGGTCGGATTTTAAAAACCGGACAGATACTCAAGAAACTAACTACTGTTTTATTAAACGAGCTGGATAATGATAATTACATCCTCTTAATACTGGATGGAGATCGTGTCTGCAGCCGGCGATTTTCCATTTCGCGCTAAGCCTGCATCAGGGCTTCGATTTCATCCGCTTCAACTGGAATATTTTCCATGAGATCAATGAAACCATTCTCTGTGATGAGGATGTTGTTTTCCAACCGTATTCCCAGATTTTCTTCCCGAATGTAAATTCCGGGCTCGACTGTGAAAATCATTCCAGCCTGAACGGGTTCGTGCCACAATCCCACATCGTGGACATCCAAACCGATAAAATGTGAGGTGCCGTGCATGAAATATTTCTTGTAAGCAGGCGCTGAAGAATCCTGATTGTCGACGTCAGCCTGGGTAATCAAACCGAGCTGAATCAATTCTTTTTCCATGATTTTCCCAACCTTTTGCTGGTATTCGCCCAGCATCACACCCGGTTTCAATATGTCCATTGCGCCCCGCATCACGCGGAGTACCGCATTGTACACGTCTTTTTGCCGGGAAGTGAATTTTCCGTTTACAGGAATGCTGCGCGACATGTCGCTGGCGTAGTTTCCATATTCGGCGCCGACATCCAATAGAATGACGTCTCCGTCTTTGCAGGGCTGGTTATTTTCTATGTAGTGCAACACGCAGGCATTGAACCCCGATGCGATAATCGGTGTGTAGGCAAAGCCCCGTGAACCCCGGCGCAGGAATTCATGGGCGAATTCCGCTTCTATTTCGTATTCCAGCACACCCGGTCTGGTGAATTTCAAAATCCTGCGGAAAGCTGCTTCGGTGATGTTGCAGGCCTTTTGCATTTGCTCTATTTCTTCTTTGCTTTTCAGCGAACGAAGCCGGTGCAACGTAGGCGCGATTCTTTGATAGTCGTGAAGCGGATAAGCGGCGCGAATCCATTTTCCAAAGCGGTCGTCCTGGGTTTCCACCGGGATGCTTCTGCGGGTATGTTCGTTGCTGTTGAGAAAAACCGATTTCGCTTCAGCCATCAGCGATTTGAGGATGGTCTCAAACTGGTGGGTCCAATAGATGGTTTTAATCCCGGTAAGTTCCGTTGCTTTCTTCTTTGTGAGCTTTTCACCTTCCCATATGGCGATTTCCTCATTGGTCTCTTTTACGAAAAGTATCTCCCGGTGGCTCGCAAGGGTGCAGTGTGGGAAAATCACAAGGACAGTCTCTTCCTGGTCGGCGCCGCTGAGGTAGAGCAGGTCGTTATTTTGCCGGAAAGGCATGGACCCGTCGGCATTGGTGGGCATGATATCGTTTGAATTGAAAATGGCCATCGCACCTGTTGGTAGCGTCTCTGCCAGTTTTCGCCGGTTGGTCTCGTATGTATTTGCGGTAAGCTGGGTATATCTCATGATTGATGATTTGACGGCCAAAGTTAAACTTTCAAGTGATACGGATGTTTTGGCATATGTGAAGTTGGATATGCGAAGAATGAGTTTAAATAAGCGTGCAATGTGCATAGTTTCCACTTGTAAGTTACCTTTGCGCATTGAAAACCATAGCAGAATAAGGCAATACAATGAGTAATTCAGCAATCCTTAAATCCAGCCTGGCAAAGAAATACTGGATGGCCGCTACCGGCCTGTTTCTCTGCCTGTTTCTCGTAG
>JBGTLS010000071.1:0-10709 GCA_041744015.1 Cryomorpha sp.
TATCTGATCGCATTTTGGATCCAGTCGCCAATCGAGTTCAGCCCGCGTGAAATAATCAAACTTTAACCGATGCACATGGTAATGAGGCACCGGTTTTTTGTTGTCTATATAGGCCAGGGCCATTACCTCACGGATCCCGTATTCAGCCTTGAGAAATTTCACATACTGCTTCACCAGAATAAAAAAACTTTCGTCTTTTTCCTTGTAAATCAAAGCGACACTTTTGGCTTCATTGAAGTTGCTGACGGCTTTCTGTCGGTTCGTATGGCTAATCTTTTTGAGGTAGTTTCTGCCAAAAATCTTTCTGAAATTGTCTATAAATTCCATGTTCATTGTATCATCGTAAAAAATTCACTCTCACTGATTACAGGAACTCCTGCGGACTCAGCTTTTTGTCGTTTGGCTGGTCCCATATTTTCCCCTGCCACCAGATAGGATGTATTTCCGGAAACGGATCCAATTACTTTTCCACCATTGTTTTCAATGAGTAATTTTAACTCATCCCGCGATATGGTAAAAACACCACTCACAACGAAAGTCTTACCTGCAAGTAATAAACTCATACCAGATTGAAATTTCGGTTCGGGCATTGAAAACTGCAAGCCACGATCTTTCAATCGTTGAACAATAACCCGATTTCCCTCTATGCCAAAGAATTCAACCACTGACTGAGCTATGCGGTCCCCAATTTCATCCACTGTCATCAATTCTTCCAAAGTGGCCGATTGAATCGCGTCCAGATTTTTGAAGTGACGCGCAAGCTTCCGGGCCACTGTTTCACCGACGAAACGGATTCCTAGAGCAAACAATACCCGCTCAAAAGGTACCTGTTTTGAATTTTCAATGCCTTCCAACATGTTATTGACTGACTTTTCAGCCAGTCTTTCCAGCGGTAAAAGTTGAGATTTTTCAAGATCGTAAAGGTCAGCCATGTCTTTTATCAATCCGGCATCGAAGAGTTGCTCTACCGTTTCAGCGCCCAGTCCATCAATATTCATGGCCTTTCGGGAAATGAAATGTTGGATGCGACCTTTAATCTGCGGTGGACATGCCGTTGAATTCGGACAGTAATGTTGGGCTTCACCCGGCTGGCGAATCAGCGGTTCTGCACACTCAGGACATCGGTCTATATACTGATGTGGTTTAAGTCCCGGAGGTCGCAAAGTAAAATCGACCCCGGTAATCTTTGGAATTATTTCCCCCCCTTTTTCCACAAACACAGTATCGCCTTCGCGCACATCGAGTTTATCAATCTGATCGGCGTTGTGCAGTGAGGCGCGCTTCACGATGGTTCCAGCGAGCAATACCGGTTTCAGGTTGGCCACTGGAGTGATGGCTCCCGTTCGACCCACCTGATAAGTAATTTTCTCAAGCAAAGTTTTTACTTCCTGCGCTTTGAATTTATAGGAAGTGGCCCAACGTGGCGATTTGGCTGTAAAGCCGAGTTCTTCCTGGGTTTCATAACTGTTCACCTTTATCACCACACCATCAATTTCGAATGGAAGTTGGTGGCGGTTTACATTCCAGTAATTGATAAAAGTTTCAATTTGCTCTATGGATTTGCAAATTTCGATCTGACGAATTTCGACAGACGGAACCTTAAACCCCCATTTTTTCGCGGCCTGTAAATTTTCAAAATGACCTTCAGCGGGTAATTCTTCGCCATAAAGACCGTATAAAAAACAATCCAGACCCCTGCCTGCGACCACGGCAGAATCCTGAAGTTTCAGGGTACCCGATGCGGTGTTTCGCGGATTCATATAAGGCTCCTCACCTGCTTCAACCCGTGAGGCGTTCATGTGTGCAAAGGTGGTCAGTGGGAGAAAAATTTCACCGCGGATTTCGAAATCATAGGGAAAATCTTTTCCCATCAATCGCAGCGGAATGGTAGCAATTGTTTTGATATTGTTGGTCACATCTTCACCTTGTTCTCCATCGCCTCTTGTCACCGCCCGAATGAGTTGACCATCCGTGAATGTAATTCCGATGGCAACCCCATCGTATTTAAGTTCACAAACGTATTCTATTTCTTCTGTGGTGATGCGTTTGATTCTGGCTTCCCATTCGCGGATTTCGTCCAGATTGTAGGTGTTGCTCAGTGAAAGCATGGGATACCGGTGTTTCACTTTGGCAAACTTGCTGGTAATGTCGCCACCAACCCGTTTGGTGGGAGAATTTGGGTCATCAAACTCCGGATATTCCTCTTCGAGCTTTTGAAGCTCTTTTAAAATCATATCAAATTCATAATCACTTATCGCGGGATTGTTTTCCACGTAATAGAGATGATTATGGCGGTGTAAATCATCACGCAATACCTGAATGCGGGATGCAATTTCTTTAGAATTCATCTTTAATTGACTCATCGAAAAAACTCTTTGCGAGTTTAACAAATTTCACCTGAAGGGTGGCTGAGAATATAGGGCTGCTGAACGAACGACGAAAGTTTCTGTCAAGGCCCCAAATGTGGCGGTATCCCGTTCCTAATCCTATGCCTAACCAATACAGAATGTTGTATTCACCATAGAGGGATATCTCTCCGGTATTAAAAGGAATTTCATCAATAATCAAACGGTTGTTCAAACCTTCGGGATTGTACAATACATTGATTCTGCCGCCTCCCAGATGTATACCACTGCCAAATTCCCATTTGCGGTCAAAATAGAGCGCTCTTTCATAGTAAATGGAATTGTAAGCAAAATCGTATTCCACGATGTCTGCAGATATGTCATAGTCAAATTCCGAATCAAAAATGCGTGTATTCAGAAAGTAAAAACCGACTCCCACGCGATGAATCCGCCTGTACTCCACACCCAGTCTGAGACCGCCGACTCCAATCCATTGCTTTTGAAAAAGTGTACGTCGGGCATCAAATTTGAAATCGGTTTTTAGTGTGTTTTGATAGGGAAGGAGCTCGCGCTTTCCATTCACAAGCATTACGTCATCGTCCTGGCCGAACTGGGCTTGCAGTGACCCAGCTATGATAAAAAGATATATGAAAAAAAACACTCTCAATTCTTTGTTGCACGTATCATTCTGTCACGACCATTAAAATCTTTTTTCATCTCTACATTTACAAAACCACGGTCTGTTAACAGCTGCAAAATCTCATTTCCAAAAGCTTCGTTGATCTCAAAATACAATTTTCCTGACTTGTTGAGATGGCCCTCTGCTAGGTCTACAATTTTTCGATAAAAAATCAGCGGATCGTCGTGATAAACAAATAAGGCATCGTGTGGCTCATTCTCGAGCACATTGGGTGACATAAATGGACGATCCTGCTGAGTCACGTATGGTGGATTGCTTACCATCAGATCAAAATTCATAAATCCCAGACTCTCCTTCAGAAGAATATCAAACAGAAAAAATTCTACTTCAAGTTCGTTTCGTCGGGCATTTTCCATCGCGATATTGAGAGCCGCCACACTGTTGTCTATGCCATACACCATGGCTTCTTTGAGTTGGTCTTTCAAAGCCAGTGTAATACATCCTGATCCTGTGCCCAGGTCGATAACCCTCGGATATTTTTTCAGTTCATCCTTCAGAATCCAATGAACGAGCTCTTCGGTTTCCGGTCGGGGAATTAATACATCGGGAGTTACCCGGAGGGGCAATCCATAAAATACGGTATGCCCCAGCAAATATTGAATGGGTTGTTGTTCTTTCAAACCTTCCAGCACCGTTTCAAACAAAGCCATATGAACAGGTGAAACAGGTGTATTACCATTCATGAAAATTTCAATTTTGCTGAAATGCATCACATCATCGAATACAAGCGCAATGAATTGCTCAATTTCCCGAACGGGATAAATAGAAAACAATTCACTTCGGTAACGTTGAACAACAGAAGAGACATTCAATGCCGAATGGGACATAAAAGGGGATAAGTCGGGTAAAATTAGAAATATTTAGTCCGGGAGATGGATTTTATTGGAGGAAATCTGAAACTGGAAAGCCAAAATTATCGAAGGGAATCTTTACTTTGCCTCCCGTGACTGACCATGAAAAATATATACAGCGATGTCTGCGAATTGCCCGTGCAGGGCATGGAAAGGTGTCGCCCAACCCCATGGTTGGAGCTGTATTGGTGCATGATAATCGGATTATTGGTGAGGGATTTCACCGGTCTTTCGGAGGTGCCCATGCCGAAGTACATGCCATTGAAAGTGTACGCGACAGAGAATTACTCCCTGAAAGCACGCTCTACGTCAACCTGGAGCCTTGTTCGCATTTTGGCAAAACGCCTCCCTGTGCCGATCTGATTGTTACTTCCTGTATTCCTAAAGTTGTGGTCGCTCAACTGGATCCAAATCCGGCTGTAGGAGGTAAGGGGATTGATAAATTGCAGCAGGCCGGAATTGAAGTTGTAACGGGAATTTTGGAAAATGATGCGTGGTTTCTAAACAGAAGATTCAATACGTATCACACCCAAAAGCGGCCATATATCATTCTCAAATGGGCGCAAACGGCCAATGGTTTTATGGATAAATCAAGGGAGGGCTTGCAAACAGGTGTCAACTGGATTTCCAGTGCTTCCACGAAAAAATTGGTGCACAAATGGAGGAGCGAGGAAGAAGCCATTATCGTGGGTGCCGGGACTATCAGAAACGACAATCCGGAGCTTACCGTCCGCGAATGGTTTGGTAAATCACCTCAACGGGTGGTGCTTTCGCATAAAGGTGAATTGCCAAAATTGTCTGCTGTTTTTGGCGACAGCCTTCCCATATGGGTTGTAAATAGCAGGCACGAAAAAATTTCCGGAATGGAAGAATGGATGACCGGTGCAAGTCATGAAACTCTTACGCAGGCAGCGGTAAGCATACTTTACGACCGCGGGATTACCTCCGCACTCGTGGAGGGTGGTGCTCTGACTTTGCAGACTTTCATTGATGCAGGACTTTGGGATGAAGCGCGTGTAATCGTTTCTGACTTCAGTTTTCCATCCGGTTTAAAGGCCCCGAAACTGTACATAGAAGCTTCATCCCGGCGATCATATGGCCGCGATGAGATCATTCAATATTTTCGACAATGATCTTTCTCGCGCTGAGCATTATATGTTCCACGGCTCTTTACGCCATTTTTAAATTGTTCCCGCGATTTGGGATTCATACTTTTCAGGCCATCGTCTTCAATTATTTCGTGGCAGCCGGATTCGGATTTTCCTACGCCAATGCAAACGGTCATGGTACATTCGATTTGGCTGTTCCCTGGTTGGGTATTGCAGTGGTGGTAGGCGTGCTTTTCATTTCTTTATTTTACATCATGGCGCTCACCAGTCAATCGCACGGCGTATCCGTTACATCGATTGCGAGCAAAATGTCTATGGTCATTCCGGCATTGTTTTTTATTCTGACCGACCCGACTGAAACTGCCGATATATTAAAGATTTCGGGGATTTTGCTCGGTGTCCTGGCCGTGGTTTTGGCTTCCGCCAAATCAGGTTCAGTGAAGAAATCAGCCGGCGTTATCTGGCTGCCAATTGTCTTGTTCGTGGGCAGTGGTCTACTGGATTTACTTTTGGCGACAGCCGAAAAAACCCACCTGAAAACAGACAGTGCGTATCAACAATTTATCCCGGTACCATTTGCGTTGGCAGCGATCATCGGCAGTATTATTTTGTTAAGCCGGGTGTTTTCCGGAAAGGAAAAATTCCATGGCAGATCCCTATTGGCCGGAGCCTTATTGGGAATGGTCAACTACGGCTCCATCTATTTTCTGTTAAAGGTCCTTGGGAGTGGCACTTTTGATACATCCAGTGCAATTCCCGCTAACAATATGGGCGTGGTGGCCCTTTCCGCAGTTGCGGGCTATGTGTTTTTTCAGGAGCGCCTTTCGGCAAAAAACCGATGGGGTATCGTTCTGTCTTTGGCTGCAATAGGCTTACTAACCTGGTCAAATCAATGAATTATACATTTAAGACCATCCTGACGCCAGGTGAAAGTTTGCATAAAGTGAAAGGCAGTAAACATTATGGATATGCATTTCCTGTAAAGGATGAAGCTGAAATTGCGGAGAAGTTGAAAGAATTGCGAAAGACGCATCATTCCAGCCGTCATGTGTGTTATGCCTGGCGCCTCGGAGCAGACAAGGCCCTGTTTCGAGCCAATGACGATGGGGAACCCAACAACTCAGCCGGAATGCCCATACTCGGACAAATCGAAAAATATGATCTCACCAATGTGCTGATCGCGGTGGTGCGCTATTTTGGGGGCACAAAACTCGGAGTTGGCGGTCTTATCGACGCTTATCGAACGGCAGCGCAGCAAGCCATCGGTCAAGCCGAAGTTGTGGAAAAACATTTGTGGGCACATTATCAATTGCATTTTGGCTACGAATTGTCCGGTGATATCATGCTCATTTTGCGGAAGAATCATTGGGAACTTTACGAACCAAATTTTCATGAGGATTGCAATGTTAAGGTAATGCTAAATCCGGAGAGGTTACCAGAATTTGAGAAAGCATTCCAGCCTTTTATCGATATTCGCATCAACTTTTTAGGAATTTACTGATGAACTACGATGTTTTGCAACAAATGTGCAGTATTCCGGCTACTGCTGGCGATGAAGGGAGAATGCAAAATTTTGTCCTTCAATACCTCGCTGTAAACAACAAGGTATTTAAAACGGTACCAAAGGTATTTTCCGGCCCGGGATTTCAGGATATGGTGATCGCAGTGTTTGGGGAGCCCCGAACTGCCGTATTTGCGCATCTCGATTCGGTGGGATATTGTATAGCACATAAAAAGGAGCTGGTAAAAATTGGCAATCCAAAGGCTCGTGCCGGTTCCCAACTGGTTGGGGAAGATAGTAAGGGTTCTTTCACCTGTACACTGGAAATTGAAAAACCGAAAAAGACCAAATCCAATCCCAGTCCTTCAGAGAAATATTTTTACAAGTCGAAGCGAAATATCGATACAGGAACCACGCTGACCTATGCCCCTGATTGGAAAGAAACGACCAATTTTATCAGAAGCTCATACATGGACGACCGTCTGGGCGTATTTAATGCACTGATGCAAGCCCACACGATGGAACACGGTGCGCTCGTCTTTTCCACTTATGAAGAGGTGGGAGGAGGAGCGGCTCAATTTGCCGGAAGGTTTTTACAAGAAAATTTCAGTATTCAGCAGGCTTTGATTTCGGACGTCACTTTGCTTTCAGACCATATCAGGCATCACAAAGGAGTGGCGATATCTATGCGCGACCGGGGCATTCCGCGTCAATCTTTTGTACGCAAAATCATCGATATTGCCAGAGCCCATGAAATCCCTCATCAACTGGAAGTGGAAAACGCCGGCGGAAGTGATGGCATTTCCCTTCAAATGAGCAGCTATTCATGGGACTGGTGTTTTATCGGACCTCCTGAAGACAACTATCACCAACCTGGTGAAAAAGTCGCCAAAGTCGATATCGATGCCATGATATCGCTTTATGAAATACTGTTGAAGGAACTCTAATTAGTTTCCCGATGCCCGGAGTTTTGACGGAGCTTTTTCCTGAGGTTTGAGGTCTAGAAGCTGGAGTGTCGCTTTACCCGTGCCATGTACATTGAGTAGAATTGTATCAGGTCGGAGAATGATCTGCGTCGGTTCCAGATGTATGGATTCCAAACCCAAAGAAATCTTCTCCCCAAGTTTACCCTGCTCAATGGCATTTTCCACCAAAGGAGCAAGCTGATGAATAAGACTTCCAAGGGGCAATCTGAACTCGTGCCCGATGGCATCGAGCACTGTCTGATGCAATATTGCATCTGCCGCATATGCAAGGGTATTGCCTTTCAACAATAGAAATTCAAAATCAGTAGCAGCGACTGCCGTATCAAACGGGTCGAAAAGAACAGAGCCCTCAAATCGGAGGGCTGCAGTTGCGGGGCTGGTAATGTCCGCTTCCACCAAAAGTTTTTCGGGCGTCGTATGAAATTCGAGATGTTTGATATGAAGGATGGTTCCGGATACATCGATATCTTTTCCGGCAAACTCATCTCTTAAAATTTCACCCACCTCACGCAGTGGAATGGATACATAAAAATGAATGTCAAAATCAGTCCGCATTGAGTCGGCATGCAGCAACGGTGGGAGAGGGGAAGGAATGGCATGCGTGGTGTCGGAGCCCACAAAGGTGGTAATATAGGCTTCGAGTTCGAGCCAGGCCAGGATGCCATCCTTTCCGATTTCCACACTGCCTAACTGCAGGCCGACGGGATTTGGTATCAGGTAAGCCTCCTGATATTTTTTGTTGATTCGCACTGGCTTGTGCATATCTTTCCAGATTTTGGCAATCGGTTTTTGCAAATTGACACTTTGTTTGACTGCTGCATTCAAACCATTTTCCAATTGATGGCCCCGCTCTGCCAACAAACGCTCAACTGCTTTGGTAATCGAGATGTCCAAAAGGGCCACTCGGAGACTGGGAGACTCGATCCATTCAATTTCATCTACTTTCAGATCCGGAATGATTTCATACTTTTCATTGAAATCCACTGTCGTCGTCATATTGAGGTAGAAAGACGCTTTTACTTTGGGCGAAGCAGAAATATTGATTCCAAGAATTGACCTGGTTAAACGCGGCTGCACATCTGCTTCCAGAGGTACGCGCAAATGAAGGCGATTTCCTTTTCGCTTAAGCTTTACATCTCCTGTTCTCTTCAACTGAATTTTCACGTTTTCCATTTGTCCACCATCATAAAGGCTGTCGTCAAGCACCATGATCGGGAGTGCGCGATTGATTAATTCTTCCAGTTCCACAAATGAGATGTGAAGAGGAAAGGGCACTGAACTCAGCTGAGATTCAAACCGTGGCTGGAAATCTTCAGGTTTATATGTGCGTGCTGATTGGGGTTTGTCCGCACAAGCATAAAGAATAGCGATAATCGGCAAGAACCAAAGTATATTTTTCAAATGTGGACATGTTTCGCCCGGATATTTTCAATAATGCTGGCCGGGCATGGCCTTGGCTTATTGGTTTCTTTGTTGACAAATACGAGGGTGGTGTGCCCTTCATTGAGCAATTCACCACTTGCATTCAGGGTTTGATAGTCGAATGCAATTCTCAAGCCTGGAATGGATGGCATGCTGGTTAATATGGTAAGCTCTTCATCGTATCGAGCCGGTTTGTAATATTTGATTTTGAAGTCCAATACAGGAAGTATTACTCCTGATTCTTCCAATTGTCGATAGCTGATTCCCAAACTTCTTAACAATTCCACCCGACCTACTTCAAAATATTGCGCATAATTACCGTAATAGACGTATCCCATTTGGTCTGTTTCCGCATAGCGTACCCTAAGCGTAGTTTTGTTTGAAATCATAGAGACAAATATACGCAAGGGCTTTCGGGAAAATGAAAATGCCTTTTCGGAAAACTATCATTTGGTTGCAACGGGAAAATTTATACCTTACCACAGGAAATAGTTTCCGGATTTTGATTGACTTGAAATGATTTTAACGGGCTTGCAAGGTGAAGTGAATTCGTCGCCCGAAAAGGGGTAAATAAGGCATAGGAAACCAAAGGTACAAGTGTCGGTTGACACGACTTTGATGTTTAATTGCTTACAGTTTGGAAAACAACTTTAACACGGCAGATTGACATGATTTCCGGCGTGCGCAATAGTAAAAATTATGCCAGAAAACGAGGATTGACAAGGCTTTCAAAAAAAATTAACAACTGTAAAACTTTTAATTCTGGCAATACCCCCAAGGCTTTTTTTTTAACTTTTTTCTCCAAATATTTGTCCCGCTTTGCGGCAGTCATGCATGGGTAAATTGCCTCTTTGGACATCAAGGTATATCACTTAATTTTTTATACGTATTAACCAATGAATAACAAACACGAAGAAGTGTGGGATAGTTGTCTTGCCCTGATTAAAGACAATGTAAGTCTGCAGGGATTCAAGACGTGGTTTGAGCCCATCAAACCCATCAAACTGGACAACCAGGTATTAACTATTCAGGTACCATCTCAGTTTTTTTACGAGTGGTTGGAAGAGCACTACATCCACTTACTGAAAAAGATTATCCGAAAGGAACTTGGTGATGAAGGTCGGTTGGAATACAGCATCATCATGGAAAACAGCTATAACGGTTCCAGTCCGTATACGGTCAAGATTCCAACTTCCAATAAGCGGGCTATAAAGAATCCATCGCTTTCAGCTCCCATGGATTTGGGAAGCAAGCAGATTAAAAATCCATTTGTGATCCCGGGTTTGCGGAAAATCAATGTTGATTCCAATCTCAAGCCTAATTATTCTTTTGATAATCTGGTAGAAGGAGACTGCAACAGACTTGCACGATCTGCAGGTTTCGCTGTGGCGAAAAATCCGGGAGGAACGGCTTTTAATCCACTGCTTATCTACGGCGGCGTTGGTCTCGGCAAAACGCACCTCGCCCAATCGATTGGTATTGAAATTAAAAACCGTTTTCCGAACAAAACGGTACTATATGTGGAATCTGAGAAATTTATCCATCAGTTTATCGATGCGGTAAAGAATAACAATGTGAACGATTTCAGTCATTTCTATCAAATGATTGATGTGCTGATTATTGATGATGTGCAATTTCTGGCGGGCAAGGAAAAGACCCAGGACATGTTTTTTCATATCTTCAATCACCTGCACCAAACAGGAAAACAAATCGTTCTCACCAGCGACAAAGCACCCGTGGAAATGCAGGGTGTCGAACAGCGTCTTTTGTCCCGCTTTAAATGGGGTCTTTCTGC